>CAIJHZ010000166.1 GCA_903820565.1 uncultured Actinomycetes bacterium | reverse complement strand
CTGAAGCAACAACAAAGATTCGCACAACAAGTTCTAGGATATTCTGGATTGGAAACGGCGGAACGCCAGAGGGCGATGACATTGTTCTTGCTGGCTCAAACTGTGACGATGAGATTGCTTCGACATTGGTAGATGCTATGGTTTTACAGCGCTTTGCCTTGGAATTTTCAGTTGCATCGGGTTACGACCCAGATTCTCCGGCAGGTCTATCGAAGGTAACTCTTACTAATTAATCAACGTGATGGAATTATCGTCGGCGTTGTAACTCAGTAAGTCAGACCTATAGCCAACTGCAATTTCTCCACGGTCACTCAAACCGATTCGCTGTGCCGCACGGGTCGAGGTCGCAGCGACAGCTTCAGTGATCGAAAGACCTAATTCATCAATCGCATTTAGAAAAACCGTATCCATCGTCAAGGTACTACCGGCTAGAGATCCATTGGATGCGAGCCGCGCAACGCCATCTTTAACAATCACTGGCAGTGCACCGATTGTGTAATTTCCATCATTTGCACCTGCTGCTGCCATCGCATCTGTAACAAAGATTAATCGGTTTCCAACTGCGGCATATATTTCTTTGGCTGTCTTAAAGGGAACATGGTGGCCATCTAGAATTAGCTCGACCGTTAAGCGTTCATCGGCAATTACAAATGATGCAAAAGATGTGTCATTTAATCCTTTGTCCATAGCGTTCATAAAGTGCGTAATGACCGTGGCTCCTGCATTTGTTCCTGCTGCCGCCTCTTTGAAACCACCATCTGTGTGACCAAGTGCCACTGTTACACCTGCTGCAGTTAAATGAGTAATGGCAGCTATTGCACCGGGTAATTCAGGGGCGATCGTGATCATGGCGATAGCACCATCAGCCGTCTCCAGAAGTTCCTTTATCTCGGAGAGGTCAGGATTTACCAGCAGTTGTGGATCGTGTGCACCACATCGAGCATGAGACAGGTAGGGGCCTTCTAAGTGAATACCAGCGATTTGTCCAGACTCCACAAAGGGCTTTAACCGTTGGATCTGACTTTTTAGAACATCGACTGGCTCACTGACTAAAGATGCAACGAGGGATGTAGTGCCATGTCCTCGATGAGTTTCTATTACAGAATGTATTTCTCCAGGAGTTAAGGCAGAAAAGTACTTACCGCCTCCACCATGGCAATGAATATCTACAAAACCAGGTATCAAAGTTCCATCGATAATCTGATCAGGCGCGGGATGAACGCCACCATTTATTGAACGGATGAGATCTTCAGATACTTCAATCCATGTATCGCCAACCAGCACACCATCAATAACTGCAGAGGGAGATTGGATGATCACATCCCCAGTCTACTTCAATGGTTGTGGGAAGATAAGGGCATTCCAATCGAAGGAGACAACGATGGCCACAGCAAAAAAGGCGGTTGCACGAAAGGCTCCGATAAAGCGTGCAGCGGCACCAGTAGTTGAAGTTCGCCATGATCGTGTGGATTGGCGTTCGCTGTATGTCTATGCGGTTTGTTTAATAACTCTACTTGTCGTCTTGTTTTCTACTGTCTCTTTAATTAATTCGATTATGAACGCTGTTTTTCCTGATCCTGCATACATAGACATCTATGCGAAGCCTGAAAATGCCCCATCAGCTGCATTGCTAGCCCAGCAAGAGCATGACAATCAGGTGCGTGCATTCAAAAGCATTTTCACTACATTTACAACAATTGCAATTGCTGGTCCGCTGTACCTATATCACTGGAAGACTGCACGTAAGATCAATAACTAACCGATTAGTTCGCGGTTCCGTTTGACTTCCCGCTCATGGTTACAGACACGCTCTGTGTGCGTCTCATAACAAGGATCGCACAGTAAAACTAGTTGATGGCACTCGGCCTTCTGGCAGTTTCTAAACTGCTTAGTTTTACTTCCACATTCTGCGCATTCGCCAATCAATTTTGTGTGATCACTAAAGTCAATTGTCAGGCGATCATCAAAGGTATATAGCGAGCCTTCCCACAGTCCGTCATCACCAAACTTGTTTCCATAGCGGACAATGCCACCTTTGATTTGATAAACCTCTTTGAAGCCACGGTTTTTCATTACAACAGACAAGATCTCACAACGAATACCGCCGGTGCAGTAGGTGACAATTGGCTTTTCTTTCATGTGGTCATACTTGCCGCTTTCAATTTCTGCGACAAAGTCATGTGTTGTTTCCACATCTGGCACAACAGCATCTTTGAATTTTCCGACTTTTGCTTCAAATGCGTTACGGCCGTCAAAGAAGAAGACATCATCGCCACGTTCTGCAACAAGCTTGTTCACTTCTTCTGGGCGCAAATGCACTCCGCCGCCAATAACACCGTTTTCATCGACTTTAATCTCATCCGGATTACCAAAGGCAACAAGTTCTGAACGAATTTTGATCTTAAGCTTTGGAAAATCTTGCCCTGAACCATCAGACCACTTGAAATCTATCTTCTTAAACCCTGGATAAGCCTTGGTTGCTTTCACATACTTCTTAAGATCTTCCATTTTGCCACCCAACGTTCCGTTAATACCGTGGGGAGAAACAATGATGCGACCTTTAATTCCATGGGATTCGCACAAACTCTTCTGCCACAGCTTTACAGCAGCAGTATCTGTGATCGGCGTAAAGCCATAAAACAGAATTACTTTGTCTAGATCCATGTGGTAATTCTAACTGCCCTTACCTGTATTGCGAAAAGTGCGCTTAAAATGCAGCCATGGAATTACTTATAGAGTGCACACATGAGTAAATTCAATGGGCTTCGACAAGCGTGCCACTTTGGGCCAACTCTTATTGTCACGACTATCGCATGGGGCTTTGGTAATTATTACTGGTGGGAAGGCCCTGCTTATGTCATTGCATTTACCGTAGCAACTGGCCAGTTAGTGGTTGGTTGGAGCAATGACCTATATGACTACAAAGATGACCTGGCACATGATCGCACCAACAAACCGCTTGTTTCAGGTTTAATCACACCGCAATACTTAATGAAGTGGTTGCGCTTCATGGTTCCATTTTCATTTATTGCAAACCTATTAGGGCCACTTGGGATCAAAGGTGGCCTTGTCTATATGCTCGGTATCGCATGTGGCGTTGGGTATAACTTTCATTTTAAGTTTTCTATTCTTTCCCCGCTTCCATATGCAATCGCCTTTGCAGCACTTCCATCATCTGTTGCACTATCAAAGGATGTAACACCTCCGGTGTGGATGTGGTGTGGGGGAGCGTTGCTAGGAATGGCAGCGCACTTCATTAATGTCATCAAAGATATGGAACAAGATCAAGTAAGTGGCATTCAGGGCCTGCCTCAACGTCTGGGCACCAAGAAGTCGATCATCACCGCGGTAGCGCTCATTTCTGTTGCCATCCTGGTCCTATTGAAGTAATTAACTTCGCACCTATTGATTTCCACCTTTCAAAAGCGCACTATTGCTTCACCTACCAGCACAGGGGGAGACAATGAAAGTAAGCACGATAATTGCAGGCAAGAAAGTCGAAACGATTTCGGCAAGTGCAAGCGTTCATGATTTAGTCAATGCCCTCAACACTCACCATGTTGGCGCACTAGTAGTTTCTGGAGACGGAAAGAAAATTGATGGAATCGTCTCTGAGCGAGATGTCGTGCGCGCTATGCCTGGCAAATTAGACCAGCTAGTTGGCATGCATGTCCGCGACATCATGACAGTTGATGTTCACACCTGTACCGCTGATTCAACCATTGCAGAACTAATGTTGATGATGACTGAACTACGTATTCGACACGTTCCGGTCGTGGATGCCGCTGACCAACTACTTTCAATTGTTTCTATTGGTGATGTGGTCAAAAACTACGTCAGTGAGATTGATTCTGAGCGCCAAGCACTAAAAGATTATGTGAGTACCGCCGGATAGCCAGTACATGAATTCTTCATGAAACCGCCCAAATACCTGGCGCGTTGCTTGAAATGCTTGAAATTTCCCTGAACAATTTCGTTCTGAGGTATAACCAACCAACTCAGAATGGAATGTCTTCCAGATGAAACTAAATCTCCGCACTTTCGTACTTGGCTTTATGGGAATAGTCGGCACATTTACCGCCGGTGCTGGATTGCTAGTCCCTGAAACAGCATTTGGCGAAGACAACATGAGCATCATTATCTTGTCTAACCTACGTGCCTTCACAGGTGCTGAAATACTTTTGGCACTCTTTGCTCTCTACTCACTATCCAACAAGAAGTATCAAGAGCCAGCTCTAATCTTCCTTTTACTAACATTTACTGGTTGGACTATCGGCCAAGTTCTTAGCTATGTTGTTGATGGGGCACCAAATTCCACCACCACAGGAGGAATAATCCTCCAAGCACTCTTCATCCCTCTTACTTGGGCTGCGCTAAAGAAAAAATAAATACTCTTCAATGAGAGAAGCTGGGGTGTAAACCCCAGCTTTTTTCATTCCAACTGAGCCTAGACTGCCCCCATGAATGGATCGCTAGCTCTAGTTGGATCTGGCGAGTACCTGCCTGCGATGGCGCAGTTTGAAAAGAGTTTGTTAGCTGATGGAATTAAAAACGGTAAAAGAGCCATCTATGTGCAAATCCCAACGGCTGCCGGCAAAGAATCTGCAGATCGCCTCGATTACTGGAAAGAATTAGGCAAAGCTCAAGCAGATCGATTAGGTGTTGATTCTATTTTCTTGCCGATCTTCAATCGTGAGGATGCCAATAACCCCGACTATGTAGCGCTGATAAAAGATTCAGCTCTGATGTATATGTCTGGGGGAGATCCGCATTACCTTGCCGAAACACTAATGGGAACACTGCTATGGGATGCGATTGAAGAAAACTGGCGAACCGGAGCAACCCTTGCTGGATGTAGCGCAGGTGCGATGGTTCTAAGTTCGCATATTCCAAACTTTCGCTTACTTAAAAAAGCACCGACGGCAGGTCTCAATCTGCTTCCAGAAATCCGCGTTATTCCGCATTTCAATAAGTTCTTCAAGTGGATCCCAGAAAGTGCGGCCAAAGTACTGCTGCATGTTCCAGATGATTCAATTCTGATTGGTGTTGATGAGCTAACCGCCATTGTTAAGCGCAGCGGGGATGACCACTGGGTTGTGGTGGGCGAGGCTAAGGTCCATGTTTTGAAAGGTATGCCCGATCAACAGTTGTGTGATGGCGAAATAATTACCTTCTCAAAGGGCTAATTCAAGGATAAATGCTCTTTGTGACTTACCCTTTATCCATGAGCAAACCAATTAACACATCCACAATCCGCCGCTACAACTTGATCGCTGGCTTTTTCCATTTAGCCCAAATGGCCGCAGTGATCGCACTTGCTAATGATTTCTCTTTGCCTATCGTTGCTCGTTACATGGCGGGCCCACCAGGTAGTACTTTTGCAGAACCAATTACATTGCTAGAGACACCAGTTGGTCTAGCAGTTGCAATATTTCTTGGCTTATCTGCTTTCTTCCACTTCTTGGTTGCGTCACCACAATTTTTTGGACGCTACAGCGATGGATTAGCCCAGAATCGAAATTACTTCCGATGGGTTGAATACTCAATTAGCTCTTCAGTCATGATCGTATTAATCGCGCAAATCTGCGGAATCGCAGAAGTTTCAGCACTCATTGCAATCTTTGGTGTTAATGCATCCATGATTTTGTTTGGTTGGCTACAGGAGAAGTACGAGACCCCAGGAAACGGTGGATGGCTGCCATTTATTTTTGGCTGTATCGCTGGAATTGTTCCTTGGGTTGGTCTTGTCTTTTATGTCCTTGCAATCGGAGGACCTGGCGATACGAAAGCTCCAGCATTTGTCTACGGAATCGTGATTTCGCTCTTTGTTCTCTTTAATACCTTTGCAATTGTGCAATACCTACAGTACAAAAAGGTTGGTAAGTGGTCTGATTATCTTCGCGGAGAAAAGACATACATAACACTGTCGCTTGTCGCTAAATCAGCACTTGCCTGGCAGATATTTTCATCAACTCTTATCCAGTAAGGACTGATGTCTGGTCATAACAGGGATAGAACCTCTTCGAAGGTTATGCAGCTGGGCAAGCAACCTTTGGAGTAGATGGCGCTGCGCTAAAGTAAATAAGTGCAGAACTTTGTGCACCGGCTAAGGGTGAAGTCAATCAGGCCCGTAATTTCCCCGCGTAAAACGCGAATCCGCCTCAAAGTAGGTTTAGAATTCACTTAGAAGCTGGCACTGCTACCTAACAGGGTCATTCTGGTGATCACAATAACTATGAGATGAAAGGTACCGATTAAATTGAACGAAAATATGGATGAAAATTTTGCAGAAGAGACTGAAAGCGAAAGCGCTGTAGTTCAACCAAACACAAATGTTTCAATTTCGAAAGATCTTCTAATGAAAATTGGCGTTGGTGCCCTTTCACTCGTAGTAGTTCTGGGACTTATTTTTGTAGTGCTTGGAAACCGCAGTGATTCAAGAATAAGTGATGCAGTTGCATCATGTGGCTATGAAGACTCCAGCGGAATCACCATGGCCGAAGATGGCCAGACATTGTTATTTGATGGCCGGGGCGATGAAGATTACACCGGTGCAGATTTCAGCGATGTCGAATGTCTCCTCACTTCTCTTGAAGCACCATCAACTATTTATCAACAAATGTTGCGTACAAGTTCCTTAATGGGCTTGCAAAATGCTAACTGGGATGGAATTAGCGTGTCTTGGAGCTATCACCCTAACTCTTCTCTCTTCGCTACATTTAAAATTGGAGAATAATTTTGGCCAAAGCCGGAATTGAATTGTAGGTAAGGGTTAGCGCAGTAGATGTAAAGATCTCGCCAAGCTTCTAGCGATAGAAGCTTGGCGAGATTTTTTAATTGTTTACATCTACTCCAAGCTCGTTACACAAGTTGAATGCCTCGATTGCTACGTCAGTTGAAACCGCAACTCCAGAACCACCAGATGCGCGATTTATTGCGTTGTATTTCAACTCATTAATATTCTTAGCGATCGGATTCCACTTAGGGTGATCATCAAGAGCGCCTGAAGTAAGACCAAGCATGGTGTACTCGGTTCCTTGTATGGACCAGTTCGCGTACCACTCTCGGAGAGACTTATTGAAAACTTCTTTGTACTTTAGGCAAGACTTTGCTGCAATTGTTTTGTAATCCTCTTCATCCCATTGGGATGCGTTTGATTCAGTCTCTCGTGCTGCCAAATCTTCAGCAGAGAGTGGACCGGATGAGCAGCCCGTAGTTAAGACAAACATGCTCGCAAGGACCATGCCAAAAATTATTTTCTTAAACAAATCACCTTCTCCATTCAGTAATTATTCTTCAGCTTGTAAAAATCTCCCGGTCATTACCCAGCGAGTACTTGAGAAAGACCAGACCGAACCTTTTTGAACGTATTTCCAATTATCAACGGCGTTTGCACCTTTAGCCAAGGCTTGATCGGCCATTTTCTCTTTAAGTATTTCAATTGAAATATTCTGGCGATCGGAAGAAACCATTCCGTCACCGACGAACTTCCCAGAGGCTATTTGCCCCTCCGTAAAAAAGACACCGCGAAGTTCGGTGCCCTTTCTTCCAAATTTCTCGATCAATTTATACGTCCTTTGCTAGGAAGATCACTAGCTCTTGGCGGCCTCCACCGAATGATGGAAATTCAGCCGATACAACTCCAGTAACTTCCCAACCTTCTTTGGCTAGTCCATTGAGCGCTTCTTCTACTTTTTCTGGATTGAACTTTCCTCCGAATGCACGATCTTTCTGTGTCATAACCTTGTAAATTTTCATGATGCTCCCTTTCTAGTTTTTCGGAGCCTAATCCAGGGGGTGCCGAAAAGGAATAGTGTTTTTCCAAAAATATATAGAGCGTAGAAATGACCATTCATTACCCCAGATACTTAACTAGCGTGCATTGGACTGGGTGTGTTTCTGAAGTACGTCCTAATTGGCTCTACCCTTTATTTAACCTAAGCAAAGGAGACCCTGATGGGTAATGCAATTTCCGTATGTTTTAAGAAATATGCAACATTTAGTGGGAGAGCAAATCGAAGTGAATATTGGTTCTTCTACCTGTTCTACATAATTATTTATGTCATAGGAATGGTTGTCGAGAGCTCTGCTGGAATCACAAATTTGAGCACCTTATTTATCCTTCCAATTTTGCTTCCTCAACTTGCTGTTTCTGTTCGCCGAATGCACGATACTGACCACTCAGGATGGTTTCTTCTCGTACCAATCTACAATTTGATTCTACTTTGTACTGCGAGTACTTCTGGATCAAACAAGCACGGAGATCTCTAAAAAATAGAAAAAGCCAACGCCGTACCTGAAAAATTAAGGGACGGTGTTGGCTTTTTTATGTAAATTAAATAACAGTAATTAGGATTCGTTCACTACAGCAGTTTTGACCCAGTAATCCCTGAATGTTCGCTGATTTTTAGTGAAGTAAAAAACAATTTCTACAACCACCCAGGCTATCCAAGCGACGCCACCCGTCAATGAAGAAGCAATGCTCACGGACATAGGAACTAGTACTTCGCGGATGCCCATATGTCCCCAAGTTGCCGGACGGCCATTTGTGAAGTTTATAGTTCGCAGTTTTAGAATCTTTTTGGCTGGAGTCTGTCCTTCTCCCCACACAATGAAAGACCAGATCAACCACCCGATACCAAGAGTGAAGAACATGAGAACTGCATCTAAAGCAATCGCACCTAGTCGATGCTGAAAAGATGCATAACGAAGGTTCATTTCGGAAGAATTTTGGGTTGTTTCTTGAGTCATAGGAAAAGAATACGCAGGTGCCGGGCTAATTTCCAATAATGTTGAACGAATGTGCCCAGGCCCATGAAATTAAAAATGCAAGACCAGTCACTAGGGATACTTGTATTGGCGCCAGTGGCCATTGACAGAAATCATTGGCTATTAGAAAATTGTGCGGAAGGACTACTTGGGTAGTCCATAATCTTGAAGAAAAATGAGGAGTATCAAATGGAGAGCCAATCAGATACTAAGAAATGTCCTTTTTGTGCTGAGGACATAAAAGTAGAAGCTATTGCCTGCAAACATTGTGGAAGAGACATTCAAAGTAGCTCGACCCCTCCAGCCCCACCTCACTTTGCACCACCCCAATTAACCTCCACCCAAAATTCTTCTATGGGGCTTTCTGTAGCAAGTCTAATTCTAGGAATAATTGCAGCATTAGTTGGTTTATTTGATCTTGGAGCAATCAATGATGGTACCTACTCATATATTCTTGAGTCTGAAATTGGTATTTTAGCAATCCTAAGTTTAACAAGCCTTGGCTTAGGAATTGCAGCAAAAGTTAAGCAACAACGCCTTTCAATCGGCGCACTCATTGTTTCAATTATCTCTGTTGTTATCTTTTTAGCGTGTACTTCGTACATGGTTCCTTCGTACTAAAGAGAACATTGCACAGTAATCTCCCCATCCAAGCTAAGAGGAGGCAAGGAACGATGGTTAAAAAGAGCAAACTATTGCTCATGATTTCTGCAGTACTTGTCCCATTACTGCTAGCAGGATGTTCTGGATCAAGTTCCAGTGATAGTTCAGATGTATTTAGCGACCCGCTTGATTACTTCACCGATTCTGCAAATGTATTGTCGGTTAAAGATGCCAGTCTGACTTCTTGCCCTTCCGCGACTTTGGGTCAGATGGCAGACGCCTTTATGAGTAACCCGAGCTGGACAGATTTTCCTTCATCAACTGGAAGCACAATTGTTGAGTTAACAGGAGGGATGACTTATGACGGCTATCCAGCTGATGCAGTTATTCAATTTGATTTAAGCGGAGGAAGTTTCGAAGCGGTTTACCTAGGAATCAACGATGTCGATCAGAGCAGAATCATGTTAAGTGCTTTACTCACGAAGATGTGCAACGCGACTTATTAAATTTAACAAGATTATGTCGCTGTGAAATTGATTAGAGTGCTGCTCGTTAGTTGCCTTGTTCTGACCGTAAGCTTGGGAAATTTCGCACCCACCATGGCTGCTTCATGGCAAGAGCAGATGCTCTCTTCCTTAAATGTGATTCGAGCCGAAAATGGCCTAAAGCCCTTGAAGTTGTGTAATTCCTTGACTAAATCTGCCCAGAGTTATGCACAAGAAATGGCCACACAAAATTTCTTTTCCCATGAGGGTAAAGATGGTTCTACTCCAGGTCAGAGAATTCAGAAGGCTGGATACAACTGGCGCAATTCCAAGACCGCTTCTGGGATCGCTGAAAATATTGCCGCAGGTCGCGAGTCGGTCAAAGAGGTGATGAAGGATTGGAAGAATTCGACCGGTCATTTCAAGAATATGACCAATAGTAAATTTATTCACGTGGGATTTGGAATGGCAGAGAACCAGAAGTCCACCTATAAAAAGTATTGGGTTCAGAATTTTGGATATGGGGCTCAGTGTTAGTGAACGATTGATTAAATGTGGGGGATTCCCTACCCAAATGGGCTTAAATCATTTAGGGTTCCCTCTATGCGCATTCACAGGAGAGTCTCCGTCCTTGCCTCATTATCGCTAATGGCGGTTTTAGCCGGCATTGTCATCCCAACTTCGGCACAAGCGGCCATACGACTTCCAGCTGCAGAAAGCAATTTGTTCATATTGGATGTTTCAGGCTCAACTAACTCGATCGAGCTATGGAAAACCTTAAAGATATCTGCCACATCAAAATTAGGTCAACCCTTCGGGCACCCAACCGCCAATGGGATTCCAAAAAAACTTCCCGCCTATGTCTCAATAACCTCAATTGCGAAAAACTCACAGAACTCACCAACTTTCTCAATTGTCACCAAGGCGGATGCGAAAAAAATTTGGGGAGCCGTCGAGCAAGTTTTTCCAAACTCAACCGACTCACGTTTGAAGAGAATCACAGAAGAGATTTTTGGAGATAGTGGTGTTTGGGCCAGTCAGGCGCGAATTTTCACACGATCGACAATAGTTGTTCCAACGTCAGCGGCTTGTCGGACTTCTACCCTCAATGCCATCAATAAAGGATCATTTTTGAGAAATACTGACCAGCAAAATAAGAATGTCCTAGCAAGTGCAATTTGTGAAAGAGTTATTTCTGTTGCCAAGAGTATGAATCAGGCAAATTCCTATTTCTCCAACCCAGTGTGCGATCCCAGCGCAATTTGTTCCGATATCGCGGGGGCAATTTATCGCGCCACAAACATGGCGGCGGATCTGGCTGGTACGGATAGGGATACAGTAAACGGACGACTAGTAAAGAATAAGTTGTGTATTGCAATTGCTTCGGACATGCTCAATGAGTCTCCTGGAGTTTCACGAACAAGCGTGCTGAACAGTAAGCACATCGCAATGACGGCACGCACCTTAGAAAACGCAAGTGCAGCCGGAATGGCAGCAGCCAAATCAGTTGGAATAAAATTCACATCAGAAGTTGAAACGAGAGTAGTCATGGTCGGTATTGGCACCGGGCAAAATCCATTGCCGCTGGATCGAAATTCATATTTACTGGCGTATTGGGAAGGATTCTTTACCCAATCAGGTGTGAAGCAGACAGATCAGGCTCAGTCATTAAACCAGGCATGTTCCTAACACGATCGATTCGAGAGGCGAAATAATATGTTGACCCCTTTGCATTCATACCCGCGGGCAAAAAGAAAAGCGCGAGGTCGAGGCCGTGCACACGGCCGCCAAGGATTGCCAAGCCGCGAATGGACTGGTGGACCAGTTCCTTACCTAGAGACCCTTCATTCGATCTATGTCCAAAAAATCGAGCAGCTTGATCAAAAACTTCGAATAATAGAAGGCCAATCAATTACTTCGGGAGAAGTAGATGTCGCAGACAAGAAGTCTCAGGAGTATCAGATTCTTCAAAGCGAGCAAGAACGATCAATATATGAGCAACAACTAAATAAGTTAATCTCGGAAAAGACGGGCGAAGATAATCAAAACCCAGCAGGTAAAGCTGCACGCCATCGTCATATTCCAATTTGGGTTTACGTTGGAGCTTTGTTTGCACTAACTGTTGGCGAGTTCTTTGTAACTTTGCCAGCCGTAGAACTGCTACTTAATGATGAGGCGTGGAAGGCCTATATTATTACTGCAAGCCTTGCTATTTTGAGCATTATTGCTGCCCACTTAATTGGATTAACTTTCAAGATTGCAATTGATCGAGATAGTCCGCAACCAAATGGTCAACGTTGGTTTGCCGCAGTTGTTGGTTTATTCCTTGTTTTCGTGGTGCTGATGCTCTCATCACTTCGAAGTTCAAACATCAGCAGCGTACCTGTAAAACTTGGTCTACCGGATGATCGTGCCTTTGGAACCGTGCTCTTTTTCTTGATTCAGATGACATTTGTGATGTGCGCAATCGCGCTTTCCTATTACAACCATTCAGAAAATGAGAGTGAAATTGCCCGAACAAAACGGAAAATCAAACAGCTCACAAACAAAATTAGGTCTCTCACACGTTCTCGTTTAATTCCAAATGGTGGCAATTTGAATCCTGAAAAAAGAATTGTTCAGGAAAAAGCCATCATCACACATATGCGTATTCTTGAAGCAGAGTATCGGGAACTTTGTGCAATCTATAGAGGCGCAAACCTGCTCGCCCAGAAAGTTTCCTTTACGGAACCTGGACTAGGCCTAACATGCTTACCTCTGAGTATCCCAATACATCGATTCGCGGAGGAAGAAAATGAATAAGTCGTCAAATTTTCAAACACTTTTTAATCGTCGCCCCGCCACTGCAACAATTGGATTAAGCATTGCGGCGGTATCATTCTTTGCAACTATTTTGCAAGGACTAATGTGCCTCATTGCTGGTGAGAATAGTTTCTTTTTTGATTTCGCAGTTGCAGTTGACCCCGGTAACAGCGGATTGAGTTTTAAGCAAGCTTCCATCGGTTCCATTTGGTCAGTTGTTGGTTTGATCGCTTGTTACAGGGCGCTAGAACCTAGTAATGCTGCACGCTTTACGGTCCTTGTTACATCTGGCGTAAAGCTCTTTGTCTTTCTTTCTTACTCTTCTCAAATATCTCTACCCCTATGGAAGTACGTCATGATGCTTGTTATCGCGATGGCGCCAATAGTTCTGTTATTGCTTCGACCAAGTAACCACTATTACGGCAGAAATCAATAAGGAGAAAGATGTTCTTCGGAAGGTGCCGGGTTGTGCATATTCTGGGGGTGCAATAGTGGTCATTTCTTTGAATTCACCATATTCCATGCTCATTTCACTGTTGGGAAAGTTGTTCTAGCCGTAGAATTTGAGTGG
>CAIJHZ010000165.1 GCA_903820565.1 uncultured Actinomycetes bacterium | reverse complement strand
CCGGGTACAAGGCAAAGGGTACCCCCGTTACACTTGAAAAATGAAGTTGCGCGTGGCGCTAGCCCAAATCAACCCAACAGTTGGTGACCTTGCGGGCAATGCTGGGCTGATCGCAGATTCCGTACGTAGCGCTCAAGCACAAGGCGCCAATTTGATCGTGTTCCCCGAAATGATTGTGACAGGATATCCCGTTGAAGATTTAGCTCTTCGTCCATCTTTTCAAGCCGCCAGCGTTCGAGCTGTTGAGGAAATCGCAGCGAGCATTACTGGCGAAATCGTGGCTGTTGTTGGCTACTTAGACCAAGGTCCAAAGAACGCGGTTGCAGTTATTCATGAAGGAAAAATTAAGGCTAGATATGTAAAGCGTCATCTGCCAAATTATGGCGTCTTTGATGAGTTCCGAAATTTTGTGGCAGGGGATGAAACCCTGGTTGTTCGCATCCATGGGGTTGATGTGGCAGTTGCCATCTGTGAAGACATTTGGCACTCACTAGATTCCATTTCTGCCAGAACCCCTGGATTATTAGTTGTCCCAAATGGGTCACCATTTGAACGCAACAAGGATGATGTTCGATTGGCGCTTGTACAAAAGCGGGCTAAAGAAATTGGCGCACCAGTTGCCTACGTGAATATGACAGGCGGCCAAGATGATTTGGTGTTTGATGGCGACAGCATTGTTGTTGGTAAAGATGGATCGGTTCTTGCTCGTACTGCCCAATTTGATGATCAATTAATTGTTGTTGATATCGATTGCACCGAAGGTAGTTCACGACCAGATGTGGTGATTTCAGAAGAACCAACTTCTCATTCCACGCCAGCAAATTCATCAATTGCCACACCACTTTCAGATGAAGCCGAAATGTGGCATGGCCTTGTCATGGGGCTTCGCGATTATGTTGGGAAAAATGGATTTAAATCTGTAGTCCTTGGACTTTCAGGTGGAATTGATTCTGCATTGGTGGCTGCAATTGCAATTGATGCGTTAGGCGCCAAGCGGGTCAATGGCGTGGCCATGCCAAGTAAGTATTCATCTGGCCATTCTGTGGAAGATGCACAAGCTCTAGCAGATGCCACCGGAATTCATTTTAGAATTACACCGATTGCACCCATGGTCGATGCCTACATGGATAACCTGGTTTTAAAGGGTTTGGCAGAAGAGAATCTGCAAGCCCGGGTGCGTGGAACCACATTGATGGGGATTTCAAACCAAGAAGGACATCTCGTTTTAGCAACGGGCAATAAGAGCGAATTAGCTGTTGGCTACTCAACTCTTTATGGAGATGCTGTTGGCGGATTTGCTCCGATCAAAGATATTTACAAAACCGATGTGTGGGCGTTGTCTAAGTACCGAAACGCATTGGCCTTAGAGCGCGGGGAAACACCTCCTATTCCAGAGCGCTCAATTACTAAAGAGCCAAGCGCCGAACTGCGGCCAGATCAAAAGGATTCAGATTCCTTGCCGGACTATCCATTGCTGGATCAGGTTCTACGAGCCTATGTTGATGAAGATCATGGATACCACGTGCTACTTGCAGATGGCTTTGATCCTGAATTAGTGCGAAGAGTTATTTCTCTTGTCGATAAAGCTGAATACAAACGCCGCCAATATCCACCTGGTACCAAGGTTTCGGGTCGCGCATTTGGAAAAGATCGGCGTTTGCCAATGACATCACGCTGGAATGAACAGTAACCTGCAAATCACTTGCAACTCGCTTAAATAATTCAATTCAGTAGAATTGGCACATGCGTTCAATCATCACCTGGTTATTTACACGAAACCGTGTTGTTGATTTTTGCCTATCTACATCCTGCAGCTGCTAATTCTTTCTCCGTTTCGCTGCTCATTTAATTCTCATTGATATACCAATTGCCAAACACTAATTTTTAGGGGATAACTATGAAGGTCTATAACAACATCACAGAGATTTTTGGAAACACACCATTACTACGTATCAACAAAATTACAGATGGGGCCGCAGGAAATGTTTACGCCAAGCTGGAATTTTATAACCCGACGTCCTCTGTAAAAGATCGCCTAGGTGTTGCGATGATTGATGCTGCCGAGGCAAATGGTGAACTAAAGCCTGGTGGAACAATTGTTGAAGCAACATCTGGAAACACAGGAATTGCAGTTGCGATGGTTGCCGCAGCACGTGGATATAAGGCGATTATGACAATGCCCGAGTCAGTGTCCAAGGAACGCCGCAAACTCATTCGTGCATACGGAGCAGAGCTAGTTTTGACTCCAGCTGCCGAAGGCATGAAAGGCGCAGTTGCGGCTGCAGAAAAACTTGCAGAATCCGGTGCAGTTTTAGTTCGTCAGTTTGAAAATGAAGCTGGTCCTGCAATTCACTACAAGACCACTGGTCCAGAAATTTGGCGTGATCTTGATGGCAAGGTCGATGCATTTGTTTCGGGAATCGGGACAGGTGGAACAATTACTGGGACAGGTCGCTACTTGAAGGAAAAGAATCCAGATATCAAGGTGTTTGGTGTTGAGCCAGCTGCATCACCAATTTTAAATGGTGGAGCACCAGGGCCACACCCAATTCAGGGAATTGGAGCTAACTTCATTCCTAATGTTTTAGATCGCACTGTCTATGACGAGATTTTGGATGCAACTGCGGCCGATGCACTCAAGTATGCACGCCGCGCAGGAGCAGAAGAAGGCTTCCTTGCCGGAATTTCATCAGGTGCAACTTTGTGGGCAGCATCGCAAATTGCACAGCGCCCAGAGTTTGCAGGTAAGAACATTGTTGTCATCTGTGCTTCAAATGGTGAGCGTTATCTATCAACAGTTTTGTACGAAGATTTGGTTGACTAATTAATGGCAATCCTAAGCCGCATTATTGAAGACCTAGATAACGCGATCAGTCATGATCCGGCAGCACGTAATCGTTTAGAGGTCGCTGTGGCATACCCAGGTGTGCACGCGGTTTGGGGGCATCGGATTTCACATTTCTTGTGGAATCACAGATTGAAATTGCTTGCACGCATCCATTCCAATCTGGTGCGCTTTACGACAGGTATTGAAATACATCCAGCTGCAACTATCGGACGTAGATTCTTTATCGATCACGGAATGGGAGTTGTAATCGGAGCGACTTCAATTATTGGTGATGATGTGATGATGTATCACGACGTAACTCTCGGAGCCCGTGGTATCGAAAAAGGGAACCGCCATCCAACAATTGAAAACAATGTAATCATTGGGGCGGGTGCACGCGTGCTCGGAAATGTGACCATCGGCGAAGGATCGCGCATCAGCGCTAACGCTGTAATAACAAGGGATTTAGCCCCTAAAACCGACCTGGATCACGCTGATTTCTTTGTAATCTAGGGATAGTTAACACAGTCGTAACCTGCATTTGTAAGAATGGCAGCTATGTCTACAGATCTAAACAAGCAGCAAGAGTTCGTACTTCGCACCCTTGAAGAACGCGATATTCGTTTTGTGCGTTTGTGGTTTACCGATGTATTGGGATTCTTAAAATCTGTAGCAATTGCACCTGCCGAACTTGAAAATGCTTTCGATGAGGGAATCGGATTT
>CAIJHZ010000164.1 GCA_903820565.1 uncultured Actinomycetes bacterium | reverse complement strand
TAAACAATAAATATTTATTCTCCACCATTTGTTTTCATTCCTTTTACTCTACCCCAATCAGGTTTGGTAATATCTAAATTGTCATGGGTGTCTTTCATTTCTTTAATTAATAAAGACCTCAATGATTCTTTTGTTTTTGAAAACACAGGGTTGTCAGCTAAATCAGTTTTCTCCCATTTGTCTTTTTTTAAATCAAAAAGCTGTGTATGTAAAACTCCATTTACATTATATTCAATCAATTTAAATCCGTTGTATTTTTATTAGCTTGGCTCTTGCATATAAGAAAACACTTGAAGAGATTGAAGAAATTACGGGTAAGAAGATTAGCAAGATACATATTCTTGGTGGTGGGTCACAGATTCATTTGCTCAATCAAATGGCAGCCGATGCAACAGGATGTGTTATCTCTGCTGGACCTACTGAATCAACATTGATCGGCAATGTTGCTATGCAAGCAATTGCTTCAGGAGAATTTGCTAACTTAGCCGAGGCGCGAAATGCAATTAGAAAGAGTTTAGCTCCCAAGCTATTTACACCACAAAAGCATTGACCTTCTTTGACTAGGGAATTATTCTTAGGTATGAGCCAAACATTGCACCCACATTCACCGTATTCATTAGCATTCAACGCCAACGAACTTTCTGCACGTTGGATCAAAGTAGTTGAAAGCGAAGTCCCAGAACTAGAGCACAGACCTGTCTACCAACTTCGCTTTGAATTCGCATGTGGTAAGAAGGTAAAGAGTGCGCGTGTTCGAGCAACAGCGCAGGGTCAATACCAACTCTTTATCAATGGCGTAAAAATTGGTGATGAGGAACTAACACCTGGCTCTACTGATTATGGCGTTCAGATAGCGGTACAAACATTCGCTGTTACAAACCTTGTAGACAAGAATGCGATCGTAATTCTCCTTGGAGATGGCTGGTTTCGCTCTGTTATGGGGGCATTTAAGCAGCCAAATAACTTTGGTACACATGTTGCTGCACTTGCTCAATTAGAGATTACATATGAGGATGGAAGCACAGAAGTTGTTTCTACAAACAAAAATTGGCGCGTAGGTACTTCTCATATAACTTCTGGGGACTTAATTCTCGGGCAAAATGAAGACCGCCGCTTGATCAATACTGCAACTTACAAAGCAGGTTTTGATGATTCTAATTGGATACATCCGGAGGAAATCTCTGTTGATGCTGTGCTGGTTACTCAGTTTGCTCCACCAGTTCGTCGTACTGAGGAGATAGTTCCAGTCTCAGTAAAAAGAATTTCAAAAAATGTACAAGTTGTGGATCTTGGCCAAAATATTAATGGTTGGATGCGTTTATTAGATCTTGGCCCATCAGGTACTGAAATTACCTTGATTCATGGTGAGGTACTAGATGCTAGCGGTGATGTAACACTTGACCACTTGACTCTTGAGTTTCCTGGAATTGGTAGACCAGATGCTGGTCAAATTGATCGGGTGATTTCAGCTGGGACTCCTGGAGATATCTTTGAACCACAATTTACAACCCATGGTTTTCAATTCATCAGCGTCGTTGGCCATCCAAAAGATCTCACTACAAAGGATTTGGTAGGAATTGTTGTTCATAGTGATTTGAAGAAAACTGGATGGTTTGAATCCAATGATGCGCGTCTGAATTGGTTACATGAAGCAACTGTGTGGTCACTTCGAGACAATATGTGTGATGTTCCAACGGATTGCCCAACACGTGAGCGCGCAGGATGGACAGGGGATTGGCAGATATTCGCACCAACTGCGGCTTATCTCTTTGATGTCAATGATTTCTCGCGCAAGTGGTTAGCCGATGTTGTAGTTGGTCAGCGCGAAGATGGCGCCGTTCCAAATATTGCACCACCTGATTTCACGGGATCTTTCAAGGGACCAATGGCGCATATCAATGCATCTGCCGGTTGGGGCGATGCGATTATCGCTGTCCCACTTGCAATGTATGAAGAATATGGAGATACCCGAGCCCTAGAAGAGTGCTTTGATGCGGCAGAAAAGTGGATAAGTTTCGGCCTACATCGCTCAAAAACACAGCGTCACCCAGATCGTGAAAAGTTGCGCCCTGTTGCGGCACCTCACGAAGAATTTTTGTGGGATGCCCCATACCACTGGGGTGAATGGTTAGAACCAGGTGTTGATACAACAGACTTTGGTGTTCTACTCACCGCAGATCGTTCAGAT
>CAIJHZ010000163.1 GCA_903820565.1 uncultured Actinomycetes bacterium | reverse complement strand
AGAGCCAAGAAACTACTTTTGCCACATTGGAAGCAGAGACTAAATGCTGGAATGGAGTGTCATTTTCAATCTTCTTTATTTGATTCTCACTCAAATTTGCCCTAGTCATAGGTGTATCCACAACCCCAGGCAAGACTGCATTCATTGCGTAGCCCTTGGCTGAGTAATCGGCAATAAATGAGTTAACTAAGCCTTCAACTGCTGATTTAGAAACAGAGTAAGAAAACTTATTTGTCCGTGATAATGATTGCCACACGCTGCTCAGAACTACCAATCTTGCCTGCGGAGCTAGAAGGTTGTTTTCAATAAGAGCCGTTAGAGATTTAACAATGAAGCCAATATTGGCATCAAAGATCGCATCAAAGTTGCCTGCAGTGCTTAGAGTGTCGCTAGCATTTTGCCCTTGAGCCCAAATGCAGGCATCAAATTTCTTACCTGAAGCAATGATGGCATCAAATCCATTGTGGGTTTGAAAATCAGTTTCCCCAGAACTCCTAGATGATGTGGTGACATCAAAGCTAGTTTTCCTTAGCTCATCCACAATGGCGCTACCTAGGTAGCCATTTGCTCCAAAAACAATCGCTTTCATTAACGTTCCAAGAACTCTGAGACTACATAGTTAGGGCGGGCTTTTACTTCTTCATAAATCAATCCAACGTACTCGCTTAATATTCCAAGCATTAGAGAAACTATTCCAAATACCAGTAGAAATAACCCCACTAAAGTTCCGAAGCCAGCAAATGGAACTCCAACAAAGAGCCAAAGAAAAAAGAGTGGAATGATAGATATGAAAGATAAGCCAGAAAGAACGAAACCAAACACAGTGATTAAACGAAGTGGCTTGTATGAATGAGCAAAGATTCCTTTAAAGGCAAGATCTAGCACCTTTAGTGTGTGAGCATTGGATACGCCACCAAAACGTGGAGGACGCTCCATAGGAACACCAATTGAGTTAAAACCTGCCCAAGCAAAAAGACCGCGCACAAATCTATTTCTCTCGGTCATGCTTTTAACCGCTTCATATACTTTGCGATCTACAAGTCTAAAGTCAGAGGCATTTCTTGGGATACGTCCATCTGTTAACTTGCCGGCTAGCCAATAAAAAAGCTTTGAATTCATTGTTCGGATTGGGCCAGTGCCTTCACGCTTAGTTATGACGCCAAAGATGTTTTCATAACCCTGCTCCCAATAGCGAAGGAACTGAGGAATGAGCTCAGGAGGATCCTGCAAATCAGCAGTCATGAGAACGCAGGCATCGCCCTTGATGAAATCAAGTCCGGCGGTTAAGCCGCCATCCATTCGAAAATTGCGGGATAGTTTTAGAATCTTAAATCTACTGTCTTTCTCGGCAATGGCCTGAAGTTTGACCCATGTTGAATCTATCGAGCCGTTTTCAACGATAACAACTTCAAAGTCATATTGTGGTTCAGTAGCAAAGACTGCATCTAAGCGGTTAAAGAGCTCATCAACACAATCCTCCTCGTTATAAGCAGGAATGATGAGACTGATTAGTT
>CAIJHZ010000162.1 GCA_903820565.1 uncultured Actinomycetes bacterium | reverse complement strand
TGTTCTACGGGATGGAAGGCGTTGCACGTCACGATGATCGACGCTTTGCAATGGGAATTTTGGCTTCAGCCCTAGGTGGTGGAATGTCTTCGCGCTTGTTCCAGGAGATTCGCGAAAAGCGCGGACTTGCTTATTCTGTGTATGCATACGCCCAGCAATTTGCAGGCAGTGGGCAAATTGGATTTTATGCCGGATGTAATCCAGCAAAGGCAATTGAGGTTGTTGAAATCATTCGAGAAGTCTTGGAAGATGTTGCTAACAACAGAATGTCTCACGAAGAAATCGAGCGGGCTAAAGGTGCTGTCCGAGGTTCGTTGGTATTGAGCCAAGAAGATTCAGGCTCACGGATGAGCCGCATCGGCAAAAATGAGATTGTGTATGGCCACATCATGGGCTTTGATGAAATCTTAAAGGCGATTTCTGCGGTCAATTCGACAGACATCAAGGAAATTGCCAGCGACTTCTTAACAAAGACGCCTACGCTTGCTCTCGTAGGCCCATTTAAGTCTGAGTCCAAATTTGAGAAGGTGTTAAGCGCATGATCAATGTTGCAGTGTTAGGTGCTCGTGGACGAATGGGTTCTGAGGTTGTTAAGGCTGTTGAAGCTGCTGAAGGTTTAGCGTTGGTTGCTGCATTAGATCTGGGAGATTCAATCGATCAGCTAAAAGATTCTGGCGCACAGGTAGTTGTTGATTTCACGACTCCAGATAGCGTGATGACGAACCTTGAATTTTTGATCAATAACGACATTAATGTTGTCGTCGGCACAACAGGATTTGATGATTCAAAGCTTGCGACTATCAAGGGTTGGTTGGCTGCAAATCCATCAGTGGGCGTATTAATTGCTCCTAACTTTGCAATTGGTGCGGTCTTAATGATGGAGTTTGCTGCAAAGGCAGCTAAATACTTTGAGTCAGCTGAAATTATTGAACTTCACCATCCTGCAAAGGTTGATGCACCATCAGGAACAGCTGCTCGTACGGCAGAGTTAATGACTGCCGCTCGTAAAGAGGCTGGACTTGGTGCAATGCCAGATGCCACAACGACATCATTAGATGGTGCTCGTGGTTCATTAGTAGGAGATATCCCTGTGCACTCAGTTCGTGCTCGTGGATTGGTTGCGCATCAAGAGGTTTTGTTTGGTGGATTAGGGGAGACCTTAACTATCCGTCACGATTCAATTGACCGTGCAGGATTTATGCCAGGAGTTATTCTTGGAGTACGAAAAATTATTAATCATCCAGGCCTAATTCATGGCCTAGATAAGTTCATGTAAGGAGCAACTCATGTCAAAAGACCAAATCACTATGTATGGCGCCGATTGGTGCGGAGACTGCCGACGTTCAAAGCGTTTATTTGAAGAGCTCAATGTTGAATACACATTGATCGATACAGATTCAGACTTAACCGCTGCTGACAAGGTTATTGAAATTAATGGTGGCGCTAAATCAATTCCAGTAATTGTTTTCTCTGACGGAACACATTTAACTGAGCCATCAGATAATGATCTGAAGGCAAAACTTGTCTCGCTAGGAATTATCTAAAGCCAGCGGTAAACAACTGCAGATGAAACTGCGGCTGACAATACAACGACTGGAAATGGCGCTTTAAGAAGAAGTGCAATCACTGCCACAGATAGCCCAACTAAGCGTTGGTCGATCATTAACTTTGATTTTTCAGAAAATGATTGAACTGCAACAAGTGCGCTGAGCAAAGCTATTGGAATTAGTGCGTTGATCTGTTGAATCTTTGGGTGGGAAAGCCAACGTTCCGGCACAGAGTGACCTGAATATTTCAGCGCGAAAGCAATGATGCTTGTTCCGATGGTTGCAATCCAGAAGATGCTCATCGCTTTAGTCCGATCACTATGGCGATAAATGCTGTTGCAATGATCGGAAGGCCTGCAGGCACGATTGGCGTCATAACGATTGCAAAGAGTGCGCACGCTATGGCCAATATGCACTCGAACTTTCCGGTTAATCGTGGCCACACTAATCCTAAGAATGCAGCAGGCACCGCTGAATCCAGGCCAAATGCGCGGATATCGCCCATAGCTTGAGCGCCGAGCGCACCTGCAAGTGTGAATAGATTCCAAAATACAAAGACACCGATTCCTGTGTACCAAAAACCTTTGCGCATGGCGTCGATACCGTGAGGTTCCTGGCCAAGTGCAACAGCGGTCGATTCATCAATAGTTATTTGTGCGGCAACTATTCGGGTCAATCCAGAAACCTTAAGTCGGGGAGCCATGATGACTCCATACAGTGCGTTTCTAACGCCAAGTAAAGACGCTGTCGCGATACCACTAATTGCCGATCCACCGGCTCCTAAAACACCGATGACAGCAAATTGAGATGCGCCAGAAAAGGTCAATAAGGAAAGTAAGCAACTTTGCAAAACCGTAAAACCATTAGCCACAGCTGCAGCACCAAATGCAATCCCATATGCACCAACTGTCAAGGAAACGCTGAGCGAATCGCGCAATGTGGTGGAGACAACCTTGGACACGCGGTTATTGTGCCGTATAAATCCAAGGGCTGCTAGGGGCAACTAGATAGGGTGCCACCATGAGTGAAGAAATTATTTACCGAGACGATATGACCGTTGAATTGGTCAAGGCCAGTGCCAGCGATGCAGATGTTATTTGGGCTGCTCGTGTTTCAACAGCTGGCGAACAATCAATGGAAGAAATTGGCGAAGATCCAGCACGTTCTGCGGGATTAATAAATTACCTCGCTCGCGAACGTCATGGCTCTCCATTCGAACACACGTCGATGACTTTTTTTGTCTCCGCACCAATCTTTGTATTTCGTGAATTTATGCGACACCGCATCGCTTCATACAATGAAGAAAGTGGTCGCTATCGCGAATTAAGACCTGTCTTTTATATTCCATCTCCTGAGCGCAAACTTATTCAAGTTGGCAAGACTGGTGCGTATACATTCGAAGACGGAACCAAAGAGCAGTTTGATGTCACTATTGCTGCGATGAAGGATGCCTATGTCATTGCATACGAGAGCTATCAAAAAATGTTAGAAGCCGGCGTCGCCCGTGAAGTCGCGCGTGTAGTTTTGCCGGTTGCAACATATTCATCGATGTATGTATCAATGAATGCCCGCGCATTAATGAACTTCTTGTCCTTGCGTACCGCCCGCGAAGGCTCACATTTTCCTAGCTATCCTCAACGTGAAATTGAGATGGTTGCAGAGAAAATGGAAGCAGAATTTGCGAAATTGATGCCTCTTACATACGCAGCCTTCGAAAAGTCTGGACGAGTCGCCCCTTAAAACGGGTAGAGTTCACCGCATGACAATCGCACCTCCATTTGGACGGCTTCTGACCGCAATGGTCACGCCCTTCACAAAAGATGGCGCAATCGATTGGGCGGGAGTCGAAACTCTTGCTGCTCACCTTGTAGCAAATGGTCACGATGGAATCGTGGTTAACGGAACTACCGGAGAAGCCCCAACGACTAAGTCTTCTGAAAAAGAGGAGATCATCCGCGTCGTAAGAAACACAGTGGAGCTTCGATCAAAGTCTTATCTGGTGCTGGAGATAATGAAACTGAATACTCCATCAATCAAGCCAAGCGCACGGAAAAAGCAGGAGCCGATGGCTTACTCGTAGTTACTCCGTATTACAACAAACCACCACAGGCCGGAATCGAAGCTCACTTCCGTGCTGTTGCAGATGCAACTGATCTTCCAATGATGATGTATGACATTCCGGGTCGCACCGGTGTTCCAATCGAACCAGACACAATTGTTCGGTTAGCCGAACACCCTCGAATTGTTGCTCTCAAGGATGCAAAGGGAGATGTTGCATCGACTTCATGGGTGATCAAGCGTTGCGGTATCCCTGTTTATTCAGGTGATGACATCCTGAATTTGCCACTACTTTCAGTCGGTGCAGTTGGATTTGTCTCTGTCTGCGGACATACAGTCGGAAAAGATCTTCGAGAATTATTAGATTCATGGTTTGCTGGAAATACAGCACGCGCTCTAGAAATTCACCAGAAGTTATTGCCTGTCTACACCGGGACTTTCCGTACGCAGGGTGCAATTCTCACAAAGGCAGCACTCACATTAATGGGCCTACCTGGTGGCCATACTCGTCTTCCTCTAGTCGATGCTACAGAGGCACAGATCGCACAACTGCGTGAAGATCTTCGTGCCGGTGGCGTTGCAGTTAACTAATGAATCACCCACATCCCAATTTAAGTACACCGCCAAAATTAGTTGATGGTGGCTTGCGCATAGTCGCACTTGGTGGCCTCACTGAAATTGGCCGCAATATGACTGTCTTTGAATACAAGTCAAAGCTTTTGATCGTGGACTGTGGTGTCTTATTTCCTGAAGATAATCAGCCAGGCATTGATTTAATTCTTCCTGATTTTTCTTATATTCGAGATCGACTAGATGATGTTATTGGCATCTTTTTAACTCATGGACACGAAGACCATATTGGCGCAGTTCCGTATTTATTGCGCGAGCGTGGAGATATTGCGATTTATGGTTCAGCGTTAACCCTGGCTCTAATAACTGCAAAACTTAGGGAACACCGCATCACGCCACTCACACGTGAAGTTAAAGAAGGTGGCACAGAAGACATTGGCCCCTTTACCTTAGAATTTGTTGCAGTAAATCACTCAATCCCCGATGCCTTAGCTGTTGTGATCAACACGGGTGCTGGTCGTGTTTTAGCAACTGGCGATTTTAAGATGGATCAACTTCCATTAGATGGCCGCGTTACAGATCTGCGAACTTTTGCGCGCTTGGGAGAGCAAGGTGTGGATCTATTCATGGTGGATTCAACTAATGCTGACGTTCCAGGGTTCACACCTTCAGAACGTGAGATCATGCCCGCACTTAATCAGGTAATTTCATCAACTAAGCGACGTGTCATTGTTGCCTCGTTTTCTTCACATGTTCATCGCGTGCAGCAAATTATTGATGTGGCGGCCCAACACGGTCGTAAAGTTGTTTTCATTGGTCGCTCCATGGTTCGCAATATGAAAATCGCGGAAGACATGGGCTATCTCAATGTTCCTGCAGATTTAGTAATTGATGCAAAAGATTTAGATCAATACGATGACAATGTTGTTTTGATTTGCACAGGCTCGCAGGGTGAGCCCATGGCCGCGCTATCGCGCATGGCTAACGGCGATCATCAGATTCGTGTGGGTGAAGGCGACACAGTTATTTTAGCCTCATCACTAATTCCAGGAAATGAAAACTCAGTTTTTCGGATCATCAATGAATTGACTAGATTTGGCGCCAAAGTGGTGCACAAAGCAAATGCAATGGTGCATGTATCAGGCCATGCCGCAGCGGGTGAATTGTTGTACTGCTACAACATTGTGAAACCTAAGTATGTGTTGCCTATTCACGGAGAATGGCGTCACCTAAAGGCAAATGCAGAGTTAGCAATTCAATCAGGTGTTCCGCGTGGCAATACATTCATCATTGATAATGGCGTCGTAATAGACATGGTTAATCATGAAGCTGAAATCGTTGGTGCAATCCCAGTGGGCTTTGTATTTGTAGATGGCCAGAGCATCGGAGATATAACTGAAAGCTCTTTGAAGGATCGACGGATTTTGGGTGAAGAAGGATTTATTTCATGTGTTGTTGTGATTGATTCGCAAAATGGCAAAATCGTTGCAGGACCAGATATTCACGCGCGCGGGTTTAATGAAGATGCAGCTATGTTTGATGAGGTCAAGTTACGAATTGAAAAAGCCCTTGCGGCGGCGGTAGTTGATGGAATTAACGGAACCCATCAGTTATCTCAAATTGTGCGCAAAACAATTGGTGGTTGGGTTGGGGGAGAGCATCGTAGAAAGCCGATGATTGTCCCTGTGGTTATTGAAGTTTAAAGCGCGGCGCGCCTAGTAGGTTAAGAATTGTTCACCCTTTACGATCGTGCGTGTGGCTAAAAGAAAAAAACCAAAATCTAAGTCAGGTGCGGTAACACAAGCACTTGGTCGTGGCATCGCTGCCACGTGGAGGTTTATCACCAAGTCACTAGGTAAGAGCGTTCGATTTGTTGCACGTGGTGCCAGAGATTTAGATCCAGCTCATCAACGAGACGGAATCGCATTTCTCATTTTAATTACTGCCTTAATTGCCGCTGCCGGTACTTGGTTTCATTCCGATAATCTCCTAGGCCGAGCGGTCTATTCATTAGTTATTGGTGCATTTGGCCGAATTGGGTTTGTTGCGCCGGTTGCTCTCTTTTACTTTGCATTCAGATTATTTCGAGTTCCTGAAGATACTAAAGCAACCGGAAGAATCATCATTGGAACATTTACATTACTTTTATCGTCAACTGGCTTAGCTCACCTACTAAATGGTTCAATTTCAACACCATCTATCGCTTTGCGCGATGGCGGAGGTTGGCTTGGGTATGGCGTGAGAGAACCACTTGTGTTCTTAATGGGCGTTGATCTGCCATGGGTGGTCTTAGCGATTTTATTCGTATTTGGATTACTAGTTATTACCGCAACCCCAGTCTCTGAGATATTTGCGCGTATTTCACATTCAAGTAAATGGCTGTGGTCGAAGCGCCCTGAAAGAGCAGAAAGAATTGAAGAGGAGTTCGAAATTACGGACACTCCAGCCTTTGATACTCCAGTTGTCGCTGCATGGAATGAACCAGAGGAAGAGGAAGAAGAGCTCGACGAGGAAAGTTTTGATGAAGAATTCACTATTCCGGTACCTGTTTCTCCGCTTGCACATAATGTTGAAAATACAGTCGCAGCAAAGCGTCCAGAACAATTGTTATTAACAGCAGATGTTGTATACGAACTTCCTGCCCCAGATATTTTGCGCGCCGGACCTGCCGCTAAGGCAAAGAGTAAGGCAAATGAATCTGTAGTAGCCGCTTTAACTGAAGTCTTTTTGCAATTTGAAATTGACGCCCAGGTTACTGGTTTTATGCGAGGTCCAACTGTCACGCGATATGAAGTTGAACTTGGTAATGCTGTTAAAGTTGAACGCATCACTGCGTTAGCGAAGAATATTTCGTATGCCGTTGCAAGCAGTGATGTTCGAATTCTTTCGCCGATTCCAGGAAAATCTGCGGTTGGAATTGAAATCCCTAATGCAGATCGCGAAATTGTGGCATTAGGCGATGTTTTGCGCTCAACAGTTGCAGGCCAAGATCTTCATCCCATGCTTGTTGCCCTTGGTAAAGATGTTGAAGGCAATTTTGTCTGTGCAAACCTTGCCAAGATGCCACACCTTTTAGTTGCTGGAGCAACTGGAGCGGGTAAATCTTCGATGATAAATGCGATGATCACCTCTATTTTGATGCGCTCAACTCCTGATGATGTGCGACTTGTTCTTATAGATCCAAAGCGGGTAGAGCTAACGGCGTACGAAGGAATTCCGCACCTCATCACACCCATCATTACTAATCCAAAAAAGGCGGCTGATGCTTTAACGTGGGTCGTGCGTGAAATGGATCTTCGATATGAAGATCTCTCAACCTTTGGCTACAGGCATATAGATGATTTTAATAAGGCGGTGCGCGCTGGAAAGGTAGTTCCGCCTGAAGGCAGTGATCGCACCGTTGAGCCATATCCTTATTTGCTTGTAATTATTGATGAGTTGGCAGACTTAATGATGGTTGCAGCGAAAGAGGTTGAGGAATCTGTTGTCCGCATTACACAGCTTGCACGCTCTGCTGGTATCCACTTAGTGCTCGCAACGCAGCGCCCATCTGTCGATGTTGTAACGGGTTTAATTAAGGCAAATGTTCCATCTCGACTTTCATTTGCAACAAGTTCACTGGCTGACAGTCGCGTTATTTTGGATACACCAGGCGCCGAAAAGCTAGTTGGGCAGGGCGATGCATTGTTTATCCCAATGGGTTCAAGTAGGGCGATAAGAATTCAAGGGGCATATGTTTCAGAGCGTGAAATCGAAGCAGTGACAACTCATGTTAAGAAGCAGTTAAAACCGCGATATCGCGATGATGTGACCGCTCCTGTTAACCATATGAAAATGGTTGATAAAGAAATAGGAGACGACTTAGATATTTTGTGCCAGGCTGTTGAATTAGTTGTTGGTACGCAATTTGGATCAACATCGATGTTACAAAGAAAATTACGAATTGGTTTTGCCAAAGCTGGACGCCTGATGGACTTAATGGAGTCTCGAGGCATCGTTGGACCATCAGAGGGCTCTAAGGCGCGCACAGTTATGGTGAAGCCAGATGAACTTGATTCTGTGCTTGCAACCCTTCGCGATTATTAATAGAAGGTAAACAAAGAGGGAGGTAACCCTCTTTGAGCTCTTTCACCCCTATTTCTCACGCTTGGATCTATTCACCCTCACCTGTTCTGCTTTAGAATTAAGTCTCACCCCATAGCCAGTTTGAGGATTAGTTCATGTCTCTTGGTTCTTTGATTACTCAAGCACGAAAGAGTGCTGGGCTGAGCATCGAAGATCTGTCGGCTTCTACAAATATCCGCGGGGCATTGCTGAAGGAAATTGAGTCAGATAATTTTGTAAACTGCGGAGGCGAAACTTACGCACGTGGTCACATCCGAAACATTGCAACTAAGTTGGGTGTCGACCCTCTGATTTTCATTGCTGCATTTGAAGATGAACAAATGCAATTAGATCGTTCGATGCAAGATTTGCTTGTAGAAAATAGCGTAATGAGAGAACCTCAAGAATCGCGTAAAGTTTCTTGGAAAGTATTGGCAACTATTTCGGTTTCATCCTTATTTGTAGTCGGACTAGCACAAATAATTATTTCAAACACATCGTCAACGGATATTCCTCAGCCTATTGCTACCTCCTCAGCAACAAATGGCCAAGTTCTTGTACCCACCGCGTCGGCTTCCTCTGCTGCAACAGATGCAATCCCAACTGAGCAGGCAACAGTTTCAACAGGAATAGGGGTTGAACTTGTTGTTGTTGCAGCACGTGGTAAGAGTTGGCTCTTCGTATCTGATGCATCAGGACGAACTCTATTTAGCGGACAAATTGCACGCGGTACGACTAAAACCTTTAGTGCTGAAGTTTCGCTTAATGTAAAAGTTGGCAATGCAGGTGGTGTGGATCTAACTGTTAATGGTAAAAAAGTCGATCCAATCGGTGCCGATGGCGAAGTTGTTAGCGTGTCGTACGGCGTAGATTCTTAATAGCCTCAAACAGGGTAAGATCGCGCAAATGAAGCGCACTGTTGCAGTAGTCACTCTTGGATGCGCCCGCAACGAAGTAGATTCTGAAGAGTTAGCTGGCCGTTTAGCAGCCGATGGTTGGACACTAGTTGATGATGTTGAATCAGCCGAGGTCGCACTTGTAAATACCTGCGGTTTCATTGAGTCTGCGAAGAAGGATTCAGTAGATGCTCTTCTCGAAGCTAATTCACTAAAGGGCCATGGTGTTACTCGCGCCGTTGTTGCTGTCGGTTGTATGGCAGAGCGATATGGAAATGAATTGGCAGATGCACTTCCCGAAGCAGATGCGATTCTAGGATTTGATGATTACAAAGATATTTCTGCACGCCTGCAATCAATTATTGCCGGCGAGTCCCACAAGTCGCACGTCCCACGTGATCGCCGAGCATTGCTGCCAATTGCTCCAGTCGATCGTGCTGATGCACGCGAGAGTGAAGAGTTTTCAAGAAAGCGTTTGGGTAATGCTCCTTGGGCGCCGCTTAAAATTGCATCAGGATGTGATCGTCGCTGTTCATTCTGTGCGATTCCATATTTCCGTGGCTCGTTTATTTCACGGCGTCCGACTGACATCATCAAAGAAGCTCGTTGGCTGGCTGAAAATGGAGTTACTGAACTGTTCTTGGTCAGTGAAAATACAACTTCGTACGGAAAAGATCTAGGCGATCTCCAGTTAATGGAAAAGATTTTGCCCGATATTGCAGCGCTACCTGGTGTCGAGCGAGTGCGTCTGTCGTACTTACAGCCTGCTGAAATGCGTCCGACATTAATCCAAGCAATGATTTCAACAGATAAAACTGCTCCTTATTTCGACTTATCCTTCCAGCACACCAGTCCAACTGTTCTTCGCAAAATGCGTCGCTTTGGTGATAGTGAAAAGTTTTTACATCTAATTAGCCAAGTTCGCGCGGTATCACCAGAGGCCGGAATTCGTTCAAACTTTATTGTTGGGTTTCCAGGTGAAACACAAGAGGATTTTGACGACCTAGCTGATTTTATTACCAAGGCAAAGTTAGATGCCGTTGGAGTATTCGGATATTCAGATGAGGACAATACCGAAGCACTCGATCTTTCAGACAAAGTAGATGAAGATGTAATTGCTCAGCGGGTTGAAACACTATCCTCGCTGGCCGATGAGATGGTTTCACTGCGAGCACAAGCCCGAATTGGCGAAAATGTCCGCGTTCTCATTGAAGATGAGGAGCTACAAGAAGGTCGGGCAGCCCATCAAGGCCCCGAAGTAGATGGCACTACCTCTTTTATCGGGACACAATTTAAAGTTGGTCAGTATGTGGACGCGGTAGTCGTTGATTCAATGGGTGCAGATTTGGTGGCTAAGCCACTATGAAGCTACCAGCGTTCATAACTCCTAATTTTATTACTGTAATGCGTTTACTTTTTGTTCCAGTTGGTGCTTACACACTTTTTAAAAACGGTGGAGATGACCCAACATGGCAATATATTTCTTGGTGTGTTTTCTTTGTTCTTGGCTTGTCAGATGTATTAGATGGAAAGTTAGCTCGAAGTCGGGGCACGATCACTAAGTTTGGTGAGTTCTTGGACCCGGTAGCCGATAAGTTCATGATCGGTACGGCGATGATTTCATTGTCAATTTTGGGAACAATGCCATGGTGGATCACATCTGTGATTTTGTTCCGCGAAATTGGAATCACAATTTTCCGGCTATCTGTTATCAAGCGAGGAGTAATCCCAGCTAACAAGGGCGGCAAGATCAAGGCGACGATGCAGAACTTTGGTGTGGGCTTCTATGTGCTTCCTCTGAGCACAAATCTTTACTGGTTCCGAGATGGGTTTATGTATTGTGCGCTGGCACTGACTATCGTTACTGGCGCGTATTATGTAAAATCAGCTTTCACGCACAAAGCGTGAATTAAGAAAGGTTATGCAGATGGCGCTATCAAGCGAGATACTCGGCTTTGCGGCCGAGATCGTTGATCATTTGCGCCAACGCGGAGAAACAATTAGTACCGCTGAATCTTTAACGGCAGGATCAGTTAGCTCTGCGATTGTTACCATCGCTGGTGCATCCGATGTATTCGTCGGGGGAACCACTGCTTATCGGGATGAAATTAAGATCTCACATTTAAATGTCGATCCACAGCTCATCGAAAAGCACACAGTGATAAGTGAAGAGGTTGCAGTTGCCATGGCAAGGGGTGCCATCAAATCCTTTGGAACTACCTGGGCTATTGCAACAACAGGTGTTGCTGGCCCGAACCCCTTAGATGGGTATCCGGTAGGGGTCGTGTGGGTGGCGATTGAAGGCCCAATTAGCCACACAATTGAATTAGCGCTATCAGGAGACCGCGAATCTGTTAGAAACGCAGCCACATCAAGCGCGATAGCCACCTTTGCGCGTATCCTTAGACACCGAACATAAACATCTAATTGAAAGATCGACAACTGAGGGGAGTATGACAATGGTTCTAGTACGTGAAGCTATTGGCCAAACCCTTCGTTCTGCGCGCACCGCACAAGGTCGTACTTTGCGCGATGTTGCCCGTGATGCACGAGTCTCTCTTGGATATCTATCTGAGGTCGAGCGTGGACAAAAAGAAGCATCATCTGAATTATTAAACGCAATTTGCGTGGCATTGGGACTTTCTCTCTCTGGTGTATTCAGTGATGTATCTGCAGAGCTCAAGAGCCGTGAGGGCGTAACTCTCACTGTTGTCGATGCCGCTTAACAAATACGCGCCACAAGTAGCAACTCACCGACGCACACAAAACGCAATCCTTGAGGCTACGCAACAATTAATTGCAACAACGGGTTTGAAAAAGATGTCCATGATCGAAATTGCCGATGTGTCAGAAGTTTCACGCGCTACTTTGTACAACCATTACCGTGACAAAGAAAGTGTCATACGTGCGTTGTGTGAATCAGAAATGCAACGGCTGGTTGTGATTGCACAAGCGGCGCCAGATACAACCGCTGCGCTAGAACTGATGTCACAGGAAATCTCTAGTAACAAAGCCCTAGCTGCGATGCGCTCGCAAGACCCTGATTCATTGACGATTGCATTATCTGCGCAGACGGATATGTTATGGAAGGCATTTTCTATTGCGATGTCTCATCTGCTAGGCCATGAAAAAGGCGAACTCGCAATACGTTGGTTAATCGGACAAGCAATGCATCCCATTACTCCCGCACAATCGCATGCACAAGCAGAAGCAATTACTGCAATTGCGAATCTCTGATCTTCGTGAACGCATCACCTTGTCATTTGGTGATGCATGGGCGCCTTCATTTTCTGCCGATATCGCACTATCTGAATTAGGTAGTAAGAGCGTCAACGAGGCATTGGCTGCAGGCTTCGAACCAGATGTCATTTGGAAAGCTGTCTGTAAGGCACACCCAACCGAGACAGAAAAGTACAAGTACTAAAATGCCGATTGGCGCGCATCGTTACACGCAAGACCTGAACAACCCCGCACTTGTTCTTGTGCATGGATTGGGTTCAGCCGGAAACATTTGGAAAAGCTTGGTGCCGCAGCTCATTGAAAATTTCACAGTGTATGCCATTGATCTACCTGGACATGGCGATGCGTCACTTAGCCAGGATGAAGAAATGGATCCACGTTCTCTGGCTCAGGCGATAGTTGATTACATGGTTTCTGAGATGGGCGTTGAAACAATGCATGTGGCTGGAAATTCACTTGGGGGATGGATTGCGTTAGAAATGGCAGCGGTTGCGCCAGATAATGTCTTAAGTGTTACCGCATTAGCCCCAGCTGGTTTATGGCATGAACAACCACCGCGAAAGCTCCCGCCCAGTCTAGATGCAAGAATCCTTGCGAAAATTTCGCAGTACTTCATGAAGACGGCATATCGAATCCCACTACTAAAAGCTATTGGCTATAAGAAGATCACACACTTGTGGCGGGAATTAAGTTTTGAATCCTGTCGCGATTCAGTCATTGCGATGGCAAAGTCAAAGGGATATATGCCGATGTGGCATGGCGCAAATGGGCGCAGGTTTGAATCTGTTGTCCCGGAAAAGGTAAAGCTCTCAGTAGTTTTTGGAGATGAAGATCTGACCCTGCCTGAGGAGATTGCACAGGAAAAAAGTGTTGCACCACCACATTCACGGTGGATTGTTGTTGATAACTGCGCACACGTAATCATGTGGAACTATCCAACATTAACTGTTGAGCTAATCAAGAAGACTGCACTAGTTGCGTCATAGAAATGCCTTAGCAATAAACCTCTAATACCCATGGATCTTTTTTACTTCCCTCAATTAGTTCACATTCAAATTTCTGCGAGACTATTGCTTCTAGTTCGATGGGATTAGCTAGAACCTTTGTATTTTTTAGGATGTGATGGGTAACTTCACCCCGTGTCTTTTTCGACATGTGAGTAATTACCTTTTTCTCGCCATCGATTTTGGTGAAGACCTTGATCTCAACGGTTATCGCGACCGGGGATTGCCACACAGTTTGATAGGTGGAAGAACGGCAATCGATGATTAGTTCAGTTTCTGCGCCGTCTAATACATCTGCAACTTGGGCAGCCATCTTCTTATTCTTGATTTTTTCTTTATAAGGCTCGATTGGATCCAGCGGGCGAAGCACACCATACTTGGCGGAAATTATGGCGATTGTATTTTCACCCAGCTTTTGTTGCGCCTTGGTGAGGTGATCCCATCCCAATGCTGCGTAGAGGACACCCGTATAAACTCCAATTGCTGGCCCAGAAATCTCTGATTTCTTTTCGGAAGGCGGCAACAAAATCAGCATGGAATATTAAATATGGTCCAAGCACCTACAATTTCGAATTCAGTTTTTAAGCGCGAACCATTCTTATCCAATTGAATGCGCTTAAAGGAAGACCCATACGAGGCATGTCCTAGGTGCCCGAATTCCTTATAGCCAACTGCATCAATGTTTATTGTGACGCTCGTGCGCGACCTTATGGCTTCGCGTGGCTCATCCCATTTACTACCTTTTTGATCGAGCAAATTAATGCAGTGAAAAGTCAGCCCCGTTGAGCCCTTAAATAGACGAATCCAAAGCGTTCCTGGCTGGCCATCTAATGAAATTGGGGAATCAGATTCTAAATTAACTTCGCCATTGATCCCAAAGGAATAAATTCGAGAAATGTCCACTCTCAATGGATCAAAGAGTAGATCTCCAGCAGCGACAGAAAAATCGTAGAGTTTTTGTAATTCATTCAGTGACTCTTCATTAGCAACATGATTGCGCACGTAATATGGGTCGAAGAGTATTCGACCATCACTTCCAGCAACCAAATGTGAGGCTCCACCAGAGACAATGGAGGCCATGGTGAGGGCTAAAGAGGTTCGTGCTGCTTCTAGTTGATCGGGTGATATTGCATCTTTGAAAGCACTTATATAGGCAGAAACAATGACAGGTTTTCCTGAACCGTACCCATGGGATTTTTCAACTAAATCAGCTAAATCCTTAAACGTAGAATGTGGATCCCACGCTTCTATGTACAGCACATCTTGATTAGTTTGTGAAGTGCTCCAGGTTGGAAAGTCATTAACATTATTAAAAATGTGAATACAATTATCCAGTTCAGATGCAATCCTATTAAGCAATTGTGGAAATCTAATCGAGAGATCAATTACAGTACCATCGTGCTTGAGTGCAACTTTTGGCCAGCCATATTGATCCAAATGAAATGCATTAAACCCAAATTCATGCGCAAGTTTTAATTGTTTAATAAAATGTTCTATCCATTTAGTATCGCCCGGATCTACTATCCACAAAAAATCTTCTCCCAATTGATAAGGTTTTCCGTTGCTATCAAAAAGCCCAGATTCGCTCCAACGTTTCCAACCTTCGCGATCGACGGCGTACACTGCGGCGTAACCACACGGAAGCGAGTTAGAATTTTCGTATTCGTGTATGAGTTCTCGAATTTTCTTTGTGGATATCTTGGCTCCCAATGGATCGCCGTACTCTTCTAAATCAGTTGTCAGAAATTCATGTGTGTAGGCCCAGTCATAGAATTGGACTGCAGACAAATGGAGGCGTCTACTAAATTCGGCGTAACTCTGGGCATTTACTTGGTCGGAATATTCCGAAACAAATCCGTACCTAATTCGAGATATGGGATTTGAAATGACTTCGATTGCGGTGGACAGAATTATTCCTTCGGGGGTGATCAACTCAGCCGAGTAAGAGCCTTCAGGCAGCGAGGGCACAAGCAACTCTTTATCCAATTCCATCGTGGCAACACATTCAGAGAGGCGACTGATCTGAAGCTGCCCTGAGTGTTCTGAGGTGAGTCGGATGCTCTGGCCAGGCTGGTAAGTGGCTTTATCCAAGTGCAGACTCATGGCATTCATCCTGCCACTCATGGAGGCCTGCGACACGCCTCTAGTTGCTCGCGGCGACACGCCTGATACATGTCAGTGCCGCCTGTTACCTTTCGAACAGATGTTCGGATAAACTATTCGAGTACAACCAGAGCGGTTCCAACCTCCGCCTGCAGCACTTCTCCACACCAGTTGTGGAGCTTCTGCAGACCGTCGTTGGGTCTCCGTACCTTCTGGGCCGCACACCAAACGAACTGCATAGCGCAGGACGTTCTATCGAAAGGAATGTACGTGGCTACTGAAAAAAGTAATAAAGCAAACGATGCAGCACAAGACAAAGCCAACATTGAACGCCATAAGGCGTTGGATACAGCCCTAGCCCAGATCGAACGTCAATTTGGTAAGGGCGCAGTAATGAAGATGTCAGAGCGACAGAACACAGTGATCGAAGTTATTCCAACTGGTTCAATCGCACTCGATATCGCACTTGGTATTGGTGGACTTCCACGTGGTCGTGTTGTTGAAATTTATGGACCAGAATCTTCCGG
>CAIJHZ010000161.1 GCA_903820565.1 uncultured Actinomycetes bacterium | reverse complement strand
GCAATGCGCCAGACCCGTCACGCTTTACTTGTGCGCCAAGAGCTTTCCACAGTTGTTCGTGACGGCCTTCACCGATCAAATAGAGATCTAACTCGCCAAGTGATGAGTGGGGATTTAGAAATGATGCTGGAGATATCTCCTTGTTGCCACCTTTACCTAGGAACTTAGAGAAGATTCCCATCTTTACAGCTTGACCTGAACAATATGTGCGACTTTTCCAACAGGTCGAGTGGGATTGAGAGAAACAAATGTGTGCGGATTCCACGTCATTGACGTTCCGTCTAATAAGTCTTTAACCTCAAAATCTTGCGTAGGGATACCGAATGCATCCATATTCCAATGAACTGTTGTTCCTTGGGCGAAACTTGGATCTAAATTAACAACAACCAAAATTAAGTCTTTTCCCTCACGCTTGGAATAAGCGATGATCGCCTCTGAATCTGTAGTGTGAAAATGAAGATTACGTAAACGATGTAAAGCCGGGTGAGCTTTGCGAATTGAGTTTAGTTGCGTGATAAATGGTGCAAGTGTGATTCCTTTTTTGCCTGCGCCATCCCAATCACGCACCTTGATCTCGTACTTTTCCGAATCCATATATTCCTCACCGCCTTCTTTAAAGGGGCGGTGTTCGTATAGTTCGTACCCGGCATACATTCCCCACGATGGAGTAAGTGTTGATGCCAGTACTGCTCGTAATGCAAACATTGCGGGGTTGCCACTGTGCAGATGAAGTGGATTAATATCTGGCGTGTTAACCCAAAAGTTTGGCCTAAAGAATGCGCTAGTAGTATCTGCGATTTCGCGACCGTATTCGGTGATTTCTTGCTTACTAGTTCGCCATGTGAAATATGTATACGACTGATGGAATCCAGCCTTGCCAAGTGAATGCATCATTGCTGGGCGAGTAAATGCTTCGGCGAGGAAAACAACATCAGGAGATTCGGCATGAACAATTGCCAATAAGTCTTGCCAGAAGTGCACTGGTTTAGTGTGTGGATTATCTACCCGGAAAATTCTGACGCCCTTTGAAACCCATAGTCGAATTATGCGAAGGACTTCGTTCCGGATGCCTTCGTAGTCATCATCAAAGTTGATTGGATAGATGTCTTGATACTTCTTAGGTGGATTTTCTGCGTATGCAATTGTGCCGTCCACGCGTTTGTTAAACCATTCTGGGTTTGATGTAACCCAAGGATGATCTGGCGAAGTTTGTAGTGCAAGATCCATTGCGATCTCAAGTCCTTGCTTACTTGCAGCTTTAACAAAATCCTCAAAATCCTTCATTGTGCCAAGATCGGGATTAATTGCATCATGTCCACCATCGGCATTACCGATTGCCCATGGAACGCCACAATCATTGTCTGTAGCTTCCAAACTGTTGTTTTTGCCTTTTCGATGTGAGTACCCAATTGGATGGATCGGCGGCAGATATAAGACATCAAAGCCCATTGCAGCAACACCAGGTAAACGTTTAGTCGCAGTTACAAATGTTCCACCAACGATGCTTCCATCTGTATTTCTAACGGCGCCTTCACTACGAGGAAAAAATTCATACCAAGAACCTATGAGTGCGCGGTCTCTATCAGCTCGAATCGGAAACCTCTCAGATTCACCAGCAACGGTTCTGTATTGAGAAGTACTTGTAGCTCGGATGGTGAAGTAAAAATCTCCTCTATCAGGGACTGTAATTTTTCCTTCATAACGATCTGTTCCTGGCCATGATTCTGATAATTGCTGGCAATCCACCATGGTGTTTTTTGTATTAAACAAGCACACTTCAGCACTTAATGTTTCATGGCCTTCGATTGTTATCGTTGCGCCAACTATAATTGTTTCTCCAGCAATGGCCTTTACAGCAACAAATTCTCCCCCAAAGTAAACAATGGGGGAGATATCTGTTATTGGAATTCTAGATATCAACCTGAGCCTTCTGTATTGCCAGCATCTGCAGCTGAGACATCGTGAATACGATACTTATCCATTGCCTTTGTGACAATGCTTTGGCGAATATCACCCTGGTTGCTGAGTTGCTGTAACACGGCAATCGCGATGGACTCTGCGTCAACATTGAAGTGACGTCGAAGTGCACCACGAGTATCGGATAGACCAAAGCCATCTGTTCCAAGTGAGTAGAAAGGTTGCTCAACCCATGGTGAAATCTGATCCTGAACTGCGCGCATGTAATCACTGACTGCAATGACTGGACCACGTGCACCCTTAAGCTTTTTGGTGACATATGCGGTGCGCTTATCCTTTGGATTGAGCAGGTTGTGGCGATCTGTTTCTAGACCATCACGGCGAAGTTCATTCCATGACGTCACTGACCATACTGAGGCTTTTACGCCCCAATCATCGGCAAGAAGTTGTTGCGCTTTCAGAGCCCAGTTAACACCGACGCCTGATGCCAATATCTGCGCACTCTTCTTGCGAGTATTAGATGCTGGTGAGTACAGATAAATTCCCTTGAGCAAGCCTTCGACATCTAAGTTTTCTGGCTCTGCAGGATGAACGTACGGCTCGTTGTAAACAGTCAGGTAGTAATAAACATTTTCACTATTTTCACCGTACATTCGCCGCAGACCATCTTTAACAATATGTCCAAGTTCAAATGCAAATGCTGGATCGTAGGCAACGACAGCTGGGTTGGTAGCTGCAAGTAGAAGTGAGTGACCATCTTCATGCTGCAGACCTTCACCGTTAAGGGTTGTGCGTCCTGCTGTTGCGCCCACTACGAATCCTCGAACCAATTGATCTGCTGCAGCCCAGAATCCATCACCCGTACGCTGGAAACCAAACATTGAATAGAAAATGTAAATTGGAATCATTGGTTCATCATGAGTCGAATAAGAAGAACCGACTGCAGTAAATGATGCAACTGATCCTGCCTCGTTGATACCTTCATGCAAAATCACACCCGATGTTGATTCCTTGTATGAAAGCATCAATTCACGATCTACCGCTGTGTATTTCTGCCCATGCGGTGAGTAAATCTTCATCGATGGGAACAATGAATCCATACCGAATGTGCGAGCTTCATCAGGAATGATAGGAACAATTCGTGCGCCTAGTCCTGGATCTTTCACAAGATCTTTCAACATGCGAACAAAAGCCATTGTTGTTGCGATCTCTTGATGACCTGAACCACGCTTTACTGATTCATAGACAGAGTCATCTGGCATTGGCAGCGGTCGTGATTGCGTGCGACGACGTGGAATCGATCCACCTAATTCTGCGCGACGCTCTGCCACATACTTTGCCTCTGGAGAATCCGGTGCCGGCAAGTAATACGGCGGCAAGTACTTATCTAACTTGGAGTCAGGAATATCTAGATGCAACGTGTCGCGGAATGTCTGAATATCTTCCAGTGTCATCTTCTTCATCTGGTGGGTTGAGTTACGACCTTCGAAGTGCGAACCAAGTGTCCAGCCCTTTACAGTCTTGGCTAAAATAACTGTCGGACGGCCATTCTTTTGAGTTGCAGCGGTATAGGCAGCAAAGAGCTTGGTGTAATCATGTCCACCGCGCTTGAGGTTCCAGATTTGATCATCTGACCAATTTGAAACCATTGCTGCGGTGCGAGGATCGCGGCCAAAGAAGTTATCGCGGACATACTTTCCAGATTCGGCCTTAAATGTTTGATAGTCACCATCAAGGGTTTCATTCATTAACTTAACAAGGGCGCCTTCGCGATCTTGAGCTAGCAATGGATCCCATCCGCGGCCCCACACAACCTTAATAACATTCCAACCAGCACCACCAAAGATTGATTCAAGTTCCTGAATAATCTTTCCATTACCTCGAACAGGACCATCTAAACGTTGCAAGTTACAGTTAATTACAAAAGTTAAGTTATCTAAATTTTCTCGGGTTGCTAGACCGATTGCGCCCAACGCATCAACTTCATCTACTTCACCATCACCAAGGAACGCCCACACATTTTGATCACTTGTGTCTTTGATTCCACGATTATGTAAGTAACGGTTGTATCGCGCTTGATAAATTGCATTCAGTGGACCAATACCCATTGACACAGTTGGGAACTGCCAAAAATCTGGCATTAAACGTGGGTGAGGGTAAGAAGAAAGTCCTCCACCAGGATGTGAAAGCTCTTGACGAAAACCATCTAACTGATTTTCGGTTAAACGTCCTTCTAGATATGCACGTGCATACATTCCAGGGCTTGCATGCCCTTGGAAGAAAATTTGATCTCCGCCACCTGCGTGATCTTGTCCACGGAAGAAGTGGTTGAAGCCGACTTCATATAACGCTGCAGATGATGCATAGGTTGAAATATGTCCGCCAACTCCAACACCTGGACGTTGTGCACGGTGAACAAGCATTGCCGCGTTCCATCGGTTGATTCGACGGATCTTGCGTTCTAAATCTTCATCTCCTGGAAATGGTGCTTCATGTTCAGGACTAATGGTGTTGATGTAGTCAGTAGCTCGCAATGCTGAAATTCCGATATTTTTCTCGCGTGCATGGTGCAAAAGATTGAGCATTAAGTAGCGAGCGCGAACAGGACCGGCGGCCTTTAAGGCAGCATCAAAGGAGGCTCTCCATTCGGCTGACTCAGAAGGGTCGGTATCGACTAACTGTTCAATATTCAGATCTGGCGCATCGAAGTTTTCGCTCATGTGCCTATTCTTGTCTGTACTGCCCCGTAAGTCGAAATTAGACAGGTGTGAAATTGGCCCAATTACCCCTTGCGCTCAAGCCCAGCATTGTGTGGACTTAGCCTGTGCCTACACGGATGGGATTTGCCAAGGATGACCTGGTTCTAGAGGTTGGCCTTGATAGCGATTGTGATTCCACAATTCGAGACCAGATCATGAACATTACCGGCACCACATTTCTTGAGGATGCAGCTTCTGAAGTCGTTGACGCCGTTGTGCTGTGGTGGCGAGATGGCGATGGTGATTTGGTCGATGAATTAATGGATGCACTTACTTACTTATCTGAAACTGGGCCGATTTGGGTGTTAATACCAAAGGCGGGTCGTGACCTACACGTTGAACCGAGCGACATCCAAGATGCCGCACCTATTGCAGGATTGAGTCAGACATCAACAATTGCGCTCGCAGGGGATTGGTCTGCAACCCGATTAGTGGCACGCAAAGCGGGCAAGAGGTAAGTTTGCGCAATGACAACTATTGGACACGCTGCACCAGATTTTACAATTCCAAATCAGCATGGAGAAGCAGTTTCACTTTCTTCTTTTAAAGGAAGTAAAAATGTATTACTGATGTTTTACCCATTTTCATTTACGGGAACATGCACCGGCGAACTATGTGCGATTCGGGATGATCTTTCAGCATTCCAAAATGATGAGGTACAGGTTTTAGCAATTTCATGTGATTCACCATTTACACAGCGTGTGTTCGCTGAACAAGAGAGTTATCAATTTCCTGTGTTATCTGATTTCTGGCCACATGGCGCAGTTGCGCAGACATACGGAGTGTTCGAAGAATCAAAGGGTTGTGCGCTTCGAGGTAGCTTCTTAATTGATAAAGAAGGAATCCTTCGGTGGGAAGTAAAGAATGGTTGGGCTGCACGTGAAAATGCAGATTACAAGGCAGCAATCGCTGCTCTGTAAGCGTGATTTAGGAAATTGTGGACTCGTAAGTTAAGATTTGGGTCTGCAAGATCGGGTGCTTAGCTCAGTGGTAGAGCGTCTCGTTTACACCGAGAATGTCGGGGGTTCGAAACCCTCAGCGCCCACAAGAAAGTTCAACAGATGCGGAACGTTTGCATCTGTTTTTTTGTGTTCATTTACAATTAGTTGAAAGTTCAACTATCTTAGAGTATGGTTATCTCGTACCGCATTCAGCGGTCTCAAACCATTAGCTCATTAAAAACAACTACAGAAGGACTTAAACATGTCAGTATTAGCAACTTTGCCAGCAGGCACATTCAACATCGACCCATCCCACAGCCGCGTAGGTTTTAGCGCTCGCCATGCAATGGTCACCAAGGTACGTGGATCATTCAATGACTTCGCTGGTGCAGCAGTTGTTGCTGATGGAGTGGCTTCAATCAATATCGAAATCACAGTTGCGTCAATTGACACTCGTTCGGCCGACCGCGATGGACACCTTCAGTCAGCTGACTTCTTTGATGCGGCGAACTTTCCGAAGATTACATTTGCCTCAACATCAGTTAAGGATTCTGGTTCAGAGAAGTTATCTGTTGAGGGCAACCTGACTATCAAGGATGTTACAAAGCCAATCACAATTGAATTCGAGTACTCAGGTACAGCAACTGATCCATTCGGAAATGCGCGTTTTGGCTTTGAGGGCGCAGCAGAGATCAATCGTAAGGACTTTGGCCTTACATGGAATGCAGCCCTTGAAACTGGTGGAATCCTAGTTTCTGAAAACATCAAGCTCGAGTTTGAAATTTCAACAATCGCAGCACAATAAACTCTTAAAGCAAGGGCTCTACGAGAAATCGTGGGGCCTTTTGCGCTTTTATTTGGCGTTCACAACATGGCTGGCCTAAACTTAACCCACACTTACATATGCGGTCAGGAGAAAATAAGGATGAAGGCATCTCCCAGCGACCAGCGTTCAATTTTAGATATTGCACGATTTGATCAGCAGGCAAACTCTTTGCGCCATAAGGCTGCAAATCTTCCAGAACTCGCTGAGCTTGGCAGCACTACAGTTAAAGCAAACAATGCTCGCGATCTTCGAATAGCAGCAGAAACTGAACTTAGTGATGTTAAGCGCGAACTGCTTCGTGCCGAAGGCGATGTAGAACAAATCGTTATGCGTATTACACGTGATGAAGCACGCCTAATTGGTGGCAGTGCTTCCCCCAAAGAATTAGAGCAGTTACAACATGAGGTCGGAACCCTGGGTGTACGGCGTGCTGAGCTTGAAGAGGTAGAGCTCGAAATCATGATGCGCGTTGATGGCATCAATGACCGAATCACAACGTTAAAAGCGGAAGAAACTGAGCACGCTGCAGTAATTATGGATCTAGAAATTCGTAAAGAAAACGCAATGGCAACAATAAATAATGATCTAGATGCAATTACAAAAGATCGCAGTGAAACGTTGCAGAGCATTGATAAGGCTCTAGTCGATCTTTATGAAAAAATTCGCGAGACAACTGGTGGAGCAGGTGCAGCGGCACTTGTCGCAGGGTCATGTGGGGGTTGTAATCTTTCGATTAATTCAGTTGAATTAAAACGTGTTGCCGACATTGTCGAAGATGAAGTCGTTCGTTGCGAAGAATGTCGCTGTATCTTGGTGCGTGGAGTTTAAATGTCTCGTCACTTTCATTTAACGGCAGATGGTGGGTCTCGCGGTAATCCAGGACCTGCCGGATATGGATCCGTCATTACTGAAAATGGAAAAATTATTGCTGAACTATATGACTTTATTGGCGTTGCAACTAACAATGTTGCCGAATACAGCGGATTAATTGCAGGACTTACGGCGATAAATGCAATCGATTCGACTGCAACAGTAGATGTAAAGATGGATAGTAAGTTAGTAGTTGAACAAATGTCTGGGCGTTGGCAGATTAAGCATGCAGATATGCGAGTTCTGGCTCAATCTGCACGTTCGGCCCACAATCCATCCTTGGTTTCATACTCGTGGATACCGCGCGATGAAAACTCACATGCAGACCGCTTAGCCAATAAAGCTCTGGATCAACAAGCAGGCGGCGGTGAAGTAATACAAGTTCAGCAAAATTACTTAACTGAGCGTCTTTTATCGACCGAACAGTCCACCACTATTTACTTAATTCGACACGGTGAGACGGTATTGACACCTTTCAAGAAGTTTTCAGGTGATGGTCCACTGAACCCTGAATTAACCAAGACAGGATTAGAGCAAGCTGAAAAAGTTGCAGCAGCCATAGCAAAACTTAATCCTGAGGTAATCATCGCATCACCACTTAAGCGCACCACTCAAACGGCTGAGGCAATCTCACGTGCAACCGGGTTGCCAATCATCTTTGAAGAGGCCTGGATTGAATGCTCATTTGGTATTTGGGATGGGCTTTCTATCGATGAAGTTAAAGAGAAGTACCCAGCAGATTATCAATCATGGATTTCATCAACTGGCTTTGCTCCTCCGCAAGGTGAGTCTTATGACAATGTGGCTCTACGAATAGACGCGGCACTCAATCAGATTGCAGCAGAGTATCCAGGTCAAAGAGTTGCAGTGGTAACCCACAATGGAACAATCAAATCAGCAGCCAAAGTAGTTGTAGATGCGCCAGCTGAAAGTATTTTCCACATTGATGTCTCGCCATGCTCGATCACAACAGTCAGCATTTGGCCAAGTGATGGATTACGTGCGCTGCGCAGTTTGAATGAACAAGCACACCTGCAGTAATTACCTCGTTACGCGGTACGTTGCAAGGCTTGGATCACTTGCATATGCAATTCGAACGCCAGCCTTTTGAGTTGCTGCCAATCCATTAACAATCTGCTCAGTTAATACTTCTCCAGGTGCAACCACTGCAACGCCTGGGGGATATGGCGCAATTAAATCCGCACTAATACAACCAATCGCATCTAGAGCTGAAACAAATTCAGTATCTGCAAAGTAGGCATCGCGTAGGGACATTGCAACAGTTGGCACAACAGACCAACTAAGCGAGGTCTGAGTTTCACGCACTGGGCCTTGCAACGATCTCAAAATTTTCACTAGTGCATTTTCTAGAATCGCGAAATCTTCTGAATTATCAGCCAATGTTGCCAAGAAAACTATTGTGTCGCGATCCGCCATTTCAACCCGGATATTGACCTTTTGTAGTTCTTTTTCAACATCCACACCTGAAAGACCAAGGGCATTTGCTCGTAGAACTATTTTTGCGGGATCAAAACGACCAGCTGAGAATTGCTCGGCATTCAGGAAGATTGGTACCTCGAAGTTGGATTGAACCGATGTCTTAAAGGTGTTGACCAATGAAACGAGTTGACCTGTTAATTCATCACCACGTGTCTGAAGCAGAGCACGGCACCCATCAATAGAGGCCAATGGAGCTCCAGCTGGTGAAGTTGTGTGAGTTGTTTCAAAACTTTGTTCAATGCGATCTAGGTCTAAAAACTTTCCTTGGGCCAGTAAAAGAGCAGATGCACTGTAACCAGGCAGAGCTTTATGAACGCTAGTAATAAGCGCATCCGCACCTAGCTGCAGTACATGCTGTGGAATTTGAGAATTAAATCCAAAATGTCCACCCCACGCAGCATCAACTATTACCGGAATTGAATTCTCATGTGCTTTTTTAATAAGTGCAGATAGCTCTGAAATTGTTCCTAGGTATCCAGGTTCAGTCAGCAAAAGTGCAATTGGTTTTTGATCTAAGACGCGCTCTAGTTCAGCAACTTGAATTCCAATCGGCACTCCAGTGGCTTCATCAATTTCTGGTGTTAACCAGATTGGCTCCAAACCTGTAAGAACTAATGCACTGAGTACAGATCTGTGAGCGGTTCTAGTTACTGCCACTTTTTCGCCAGGCTTTCCGAGCGCCAAAATAATCGCTTGATTTGCATGGGTTGAACCACCAGTAGAAAAGCGCGCATAATCTGCGCCCCACAGTGACGCAGCTAATGCTTCAGCCTTCTTAAGAGTTCCTTCTGTTAATTTGATTTCATCCAGACCTCCGTACAGCGGAGTATCAGAATCAACTACAGCACCTAGGCCTTCATCTAATCGATGAGCCCTCTGCTTGTGACCCGGAATTGTGAATGCTGTGCGCTCAGTTTCGAAGTAGCTCAGATAAGCATCGAGCAATGGCGCGCTCTTTCTTAACTCAGAGTTCATTGTGTAAGCCTAACCAATGGACTCGCGAGTAGGAAATGATGGCTTAGACTTTAGCCATGACAACACTTACCGCATTGACTCAAGAGCGTCGGTTGGTTACCGCTATTCCGGGACCAAAATCTCTCGAGGCGCTACAGCGCCGCAGTGAGGCGACATCTGGGGGACTAGGTCTTGCCTTCCCTGCAGTCATTGAGCGCGCAAGTGATGCAATCCTTTTAGACATCGATGGCAACCAGATCATCGATCTTGGTTCAGGCATTGGTGTTACAAACGTTGGTAATTCAGCACAGCGCGTAGTCGATCGTGTTATTGATCAAGTACAGGCCTTTACACATACCTGTTTCACCGTGGCTCCGTACCTTGGTTACATCGAAGTATGCGAAAAGCTGAACGCATTAACACCAGGAACATTTAAGAAAAAGTCATTACTTGTTAATTCAGGTGCAGAAGCTGTAGAAAACGCAGTAAAGATTGCTCGTCATTACACAAAGCGCCAAGCTATTGTGGTTTTCGAGCACAGCTATCATGGTCGTACAAATTTAACGATGGCACTTACTGCAAAGAACATGCCTTACAAAGAGGGCTTTGGTCCATTTGCACCAGAAATTTATCGCGTACCGATGCCTTACTCATTCCACTGGGTTGGCGATCAGACAACTATTACTGAAGATGCGATCGAAATGATTACACACAAGATTGATAAGGAAATCGGTGCACACAACGTTGCTGCAATTCTTATCGAACCAATTCAAGGTGAGGGTGGATTTATCGTTCCACCAAAGGGTTTCTTGCCTGCGTTGTCAAAATACGCAACTGATAACGGAATCATATTTATTGCTGATGAAGTACAAACAGGTTTTGCTCGTACTGGCAATATGTTTGCTGTTGAGCATGAAAATGTTGTGCCAGACATGATTGTTACCGCAAAGGGCATCGCAGGCGGACTTCCATTAGCGGGCGTTACAGGTCGCGCAGAGATCATGGACTCAGTTCATGTGTCCGGTCTTGGTGGCACATACGGTGGTAATCCACTGGCATGTGCAGCAGCACTTGGAGTATTTGAAACTATGGAAGCAGAAAAACTTGTCGAGCGTGCGAATCACATCGGCAAAATTCTTGGTGATTCACTTCGCACATTGCAGAGTAAGTATTCAGTGATTGGTGAAGTTCGCGGACGTGGCGCAATGCAGGCTATCGAGCTTGTAGAACCAGGGACAAAGACACCAAACACTGCAGCGATGAACGCAGTTGTTAAGTACTGCCAGAGCAAGGGCGTACTTGTCCTTACCGCTGGAACATACTCAAATGTTGTGCGCTTCTTGCCACCAATTGTTATTACTGATGAACTTCTTAAGGATGCCTTAGGCGTTGTTGATGAAGCTTTCGCATCTCTTTAAAAACTTGCCATCACTTTAAAGACCTGAAGCGTGACCTTCGCAACGAGGGTCTGATCCAAAAGCAAAGGTGCCATTGGGCAATACCTGCATCAACTGCACCGATGAGCCATGTCCCCATGCAGCTAATGGCCGCACATCATGACCCTTTGCCTTTAGTTCATCGATAACTGATGTTGAAACGCGATTTTCAATCTCGAGAACTCCGCTTCCAAGCTCTTCTTCAGAACTTTGACCAGGCAAGCTCAAATGCTGCCAACGTGGCGCCTCTGTTGCTTCTTGAACATTCATCTTTAGATCGACAATATTTGTAATCAACTGCAGATTAGATTGGACCTGAATATTTGCACCAGGTGTTCCGCCAACTAAATTCAAAGTTCCATCCGAATTAATTGCAGTAAAGGCGTTCAAGGTATGTGCAGGGCGTTTGCCAGGTGCAATCACATTTGGCGAATTAGGATCGAGTGAGAATCCGGTTAGGCGATTGTTTAGAAGAATTCCTGTTTCAGGAATGATCCAAGAACTACCAAAACCATGGAAAACAGATTGAATCCAGGAAACGGCGTTGCCATCTTTATCGGCCACCAAGAAATAAGTTGTATCACTGCCTTCAGATGCAGGTGCGATATCTGTTAATACAGAATCCATTGAAATTTGACTAAGGCGTGAGTCGATATTCTCTTTCGACAATATCTGCGCCACGTTTACATCAATGAACTCAGGATCGGCCAAGATCGCATTTCTATCTGCAAAGCCAATCTTTTTTGATTCGACGCCAATATGAATGCGATCGGTTTCCGAGAGTTTTGCAACATCAAATCTTTCATTAAGAAGCAGCTCTTCCATCAAGATCATGCCTTGTGTTGGGGGAGGCTGGCCATAGATAGTGAGATCGCGATACTTAACTGAGAGTGGATCAAGCACCCTAGTGGTGTGGGCCTTTAAATCTTCAGCGTTGAACCAACCCTCAGAGCCTGTGATTAATTGCTGGGCAATTCGACCTTCATAAAAAGCGGCCCGCCCGCCCGCTGCAATGTCGCGGAGTGATTGAGCAAGATCCTCTTGAAATACAAGATCGCCAATTTTCACATTGACATCGATGCCCATGTCGTTAAACACATTGGTATTTGGAGCTATTGCTAAGTGGCCAGCAATTCTTCGAACAAATCCCGTGTTTGCAGGGAATCCATTCTCTGCATAATCAATGGCTTGTTCAAGAAGCTTTGCCATTGGCAATAGGCCGTATCGTGAATGTGCTTCAAACCATGTTGAGACTAATCCAGGAATAGTTCCTGACTTGTATCCATGTAAAGGAATTCCATCTTTATAGTTTTCAGGTGTAGCAGCATGTGATCCTTCACCACTTCCGTTAAATGCAAGGTTTGTTTTACTTTCTGCATGATGGGTGACTAAAAATGCGTCTCCACCAAGATGTGATGCTCCTGGTTCAACGACACATATAACTGCACTCAAAGCAATTGCAGCATCAATAAATGATCCGCCTTGTTTTAGAATAGAAATTGCAGCGCTGACAGCTAACGGTTGACTTGCCGCAGCTCCACCTTTTTTTGCGTAAACAACACTTCGACCTGTTTGCATCCGTGAACTGTGGCCTATTTTTCAAGGGATTACAAGAACACCCCTAAGTAGATAAGATAAGGGCTATGTCGAATGTAACTGTATTTATTGGAGATAGCGTCACTGATTGTGGTCGCTTAGTCCAACCGCCCTTTGGGGATGGCTATGTTTCCAACATCGCCCTTAGTGGGCGCTTGACTGGCGAAATTATCAATGTCGGAACAAGTGGCCATCGCATGGTTGACCTCGAAAAACGTTGGGATGTAGATGTTCTAGCCCACAAACCAACCTTGGTTTCAGTAGCTATTGGCATTAATGATACGTGGCGCCGTTATGACGATAATGACCCAACTTCAGTAGATGAGTTCGAAGAGCGTTATCGCCGGGTATTACAGGCTACAAAAGCCCAAGGTAATCCTGACTTGGTTCTCTGTGAGCCATTTCTACTTGCTGTGCAAGAAGAAATGAACCTTTGGCGAGAAGATTTGGATCCAAAGATTGCTGTGGTCCACAAGATGGCTTCTGAATTTGGAGCGAAATTAGTCCGCTTTGATCAGCGATTTAACGATCTCGCGAAAGAGCTATCGATGCTCGAATTAGCCGAAGATGGGGTTCATCCTTCAACGCTCGGCCACACGATTATGGCAGAGCTCTGGTTACAAACTGTAGGTTTGTAGCTCAGTAGCCAATTCATTGATTGGCCCAACTATTTGATCTCCAAATAAATTCTTCTTGATGTTATCAAGATTTTCAGCCAGTGCTTTCAATCGAATAGGTGCTTCATTAGGACCAGTAATGATCATTCTGGTTTTGTCATAAGAACATGTAAGCAATACTTCTGCTAACCCAATCAGGGTTTCCCCACCTGCTTGATACTTAATTAACCAAGGACTTATCTCGGTGATTATTTCAGGATAAGAAAAATGGGGGTTCTGTAGGTAAATACAGCTGGCGATTATCGCTTCACCTTCACTTTTAAATATCTGAGCAGCTTTTTGCATGTCTCCTAAACGCCAAGCCGATACCCCCACTCTGAAAACTTGCCGTAAATCGGGTGCTGGATCGCCACCAACAGTTGTTCCCATTGAAGTGCGCAAGAAACGTCGAAGCGCGCTTCTGTCTTCCTCATGTGGGACCAAAGTAGTGAGGGCACGCTCCCATGCCTCGTCAGGGTTGTAATTTTCTGTGTTCCATAAATATTCGCCAATTGTAGAGATGGGAATTTGTGAAGCTTCAAACTGCAGCATTGGGTTAGAAAGTAAGCCAGCTGAGTATCTGTGTAACCCTTTTTCGCGTCCACGAACTGGTCCGATAGATAGGTTTACCTGCATTCCTCCGTCATTTACCGGGAAATTATCCCAATAAAGTGCTGGTCGAAGGGCGTTTCGTTCGAAAATAACAGCATCTGCAATATCTAGATATTCAGAGCAAATGGAACGGCCAGTCCACATTACATTGATTTGTGACTTTAGCTCGCGTCCCAGATCAACTATATATGGTTCATTACCTCGACCCGAATAATGCATCGGGCACACAGTTAATTGTGCTCCTTCTTTGTGAGCTTGCAATTTTTCCCAAACTCTATTTGTGAAATCAGCATGTGCAGCTGCTGTCGATGCGTATCTGGCATTATCAGAATCGTGCTGCATCTCCCACGCTATGTCATCCCACAACATTCCAAAGTGCTTGGCACCCAGTTCTGTCAATTGCTTGAAACGAGTTACAACCGAATCAACATCTGCCTCATTTGAATACTCAACTGATAATCCCGGTGAAACACAGAGGACAAAATCAATACCATGTATTTTTCCACGATTGATTAGCTCGCTGGTCTGATCTAAGTATTCAGAGGTAAATGGAGATCTCCAATTAAATCGTTGAAGCGGATCATCTTTTGGAGCTAAGAAATATGTATTCATGTTGCAATCGGCAAAGAATTCGATCCCTTTTAATTTTTGTTCATGAGACCAAGGTTTCCCATAGAAACCCTCGACAACTCCGCGAACGGAAAAATCTGGTCCGTCAACTAATTCATATTCAGCTTCATTAGTGCGTAGCCAGTTGTGCAACGAGTTGAGTGCATAGCGCAAGGAGTGTTCAAGAGTTAGCCCAATGGTGGCTTGGACTTTGGGGCCAGTTCGCTTGGCTGAAAGAGAAAAACCTTCCACCTTGGCCATGCGTTGTGACTTTATGATTATCGAAATCTCAAATTCACTTAGTACAGATTTGTGGCGAGCAGCAAAGGCTTCGGCCATTGTGATTTGTAGCGGTGTTGCATTGATTAATACAATGCTCATAAGTCACCCTTTGTTCGCGCTTGCTCGAAAAGGTTGTCAAGGAAAGATTTCGGAATATCTCCAAAGTAAGCATGAGCGGCATGAACTACCGCTCCATAGACTGGAGAGATATTGAGAACTTTGCTCGAAGCACCTGGTTGTGCTGACTTGAGGACTTTTTCAAAGGTTAAATCGAAGGTGGCGCAGCCTGCAGTATGAAGTCCACCGGCTCGAACAACCGGAACTGAAGTATTTGTTAAACCTAGTTGGTTGATCATGGCAACTACATCGCTGGCATGTTGGGCTGCAACATGCTTGGTAATTGCGATTGCACCGGCATCACCAGCGGTCGCTAGAGCAAATATTTTTGGAGCCATTTCTTCATCAAGCCTAAACTCATGACGAGCTACCGCCTTAAATAGAGCTGTCTCATCTTTAAATCCGGATTCCTTTAAAATCAATTTGGTCAATTGACTTGGTTTTTCAATACCATGAAAAATGCGCGCGACGTAGTCAAGCGCAAGTGAAACAAGTTGACCGGCTCCGCCCCCTTCGCCCAAATCCATCCCCATTGTTTGCAGTGTTTGCGTTTTACTCCGACCAGAGGTTTTTCCACCAGTACCTGCGATAGAGACACAACCAATTCCGGTAGGACTACCCGCAAATAGAGCGGCAATTGAGTCATTTACAAAAACAGCTTTATCACCCAAATTCAACAATTTTGCTACAGACTTAAAAAGTTCTAAATCAGAATCCCAGTCAATGCCCGCTAAAGCAATAGTAGATGCCACAACATCTTGACTACTGGAATCAGTCAGATTGAGAACTCGGTGGATGATTTCTTGCAGAATTATTTCAGTTGCAGTAATTCCGGTGCGCTCCCAATTAGCTCCACTGTGAGCTGCTGACGCCAAAATATTCCCAGAAAGGTCAACTACAACAGCATGCGTCTTGGTGCCACCGCCATCGATGCCAAGTATTAATTCACTCATTGAACAGTCCAATCAAGCCATTATTTTCAGAACGTAAATCTCTCCAGAGCTCACGGGCTTGTGAACTATCGGGACCGATGGGGTTAGCCAAAAGTGCCAGAAGTGCACTGTGCTCACTTCCTGTCACTGCAGCATCGATAGTTAACATTTCAAAGTCTTTAACAGTACGAACTAAGGCATCGATATCTTCACGCATTGGGTTCAATGTGATCGCTTTAGCGCCATTTTTGGTAATAGTTGCAGGGATCTCCATCACTGCATCATCAGGAAACCCAGCAACAGCACCATTATTGAGGGTATTTACGATGTGAATGGTGCCCGCATCATTATGAATATCTGCCATGAGTTCGGCCGCAGAATCTGAGTAGTAGGCGCCCCCGCGCTCCATTAACTCTTCTGGCTTAGTAACTAAAGACTCATCTGCGAATTTTTCCAACAAAATTTCCTCAATTTTTATAACTTCACTTGCCCGAGTTGGATTACTGTGCTGATAGTCGATCCAAGCACGCTCCTCGTAGTAATAGAGAAGATAGTAATTTGGAATTGCCTGTAAGTAATCGATGGTGCTTTGAATCCATGCAGGGGAGTCGCCAGGAGTTGCCTTATTTATTGTCAGACCGCGAAATGCTGCTATTGCGTCGGTCGAACGATCAATACCATCCACTTTCACGCCACGAATCCACGAAAGATGATTGAGGCCAACATAATCAAATTCCACAGAGTCAGCGGCCACACTCAGGGCTTCTGCAATTTCAATGCGGGTATTCCATGGAACATTACACAAACCAATTGACTTCACTAATGGTGCGTGAGTCTTTAGAGCTTGTGTGATTAGGCCCGCGGGGTTAGTGAAGTTGAGCAAGATTGCATCCGGTGCTTCTTCTTGAATAATCTGAGCAATACTGAGGGCAACTGGAATAGTACGAAGTGCCTTTGCGAATCCGCCAACACCGACTGTTTCTTGTCCAACTAATCCATACTTACGGCCGAGCATTTCATCGCGATGACGTGCCTTTTGACTTCCGACCCGAAATTGACTCACTACAAATGATGCACCTCGAATACCTAAACGAATATCAGTTGAGTATTCAATGTCAATATCGCGGCCAGCTGCTTTCACCATTCGTTTGGCAAATGCGGCAATTATTGTTAGTCGCGTTAAATCAATATCAATCAGATGAATAATCGAAACAGGCAACCGGTCATGACGTTGCAAAATGCCATCGATGAGCTCGGGGGTATAAGTAGAACCACCGCCAATTACGGCAATCTTCACTACATTGACCCAGCTGTTGGTTTTGAGATACCGCCAGTCTGGTTTTGAAAAACAACATCACATGCTTGAGCCGTGGCAATCCCCAAGGCTCCAACCAAAATGCCGCTATCGCCTAACTGGGAAATCTCGATTCTTGGCGGAAAGGGAAGAATTTTATTAACTAATGTGCGAATAGGGGTAATGAAGAACTCTGCTTGCCGGCCAATGCCACCAGATAAGACAACTAATTCGACATCGACGATCGCCGATATGGCAGCAACATAGAGTGCGATGCGCTCAGCTTCTAGATCGATAACAGCCCGCCCTAGCGGATCCCCATCTTTAGCGGCTTTAAGGATATCGATCGTTGAATAAGGCTCGGATAAAATTGAATTTTTGAACTTCTTTGCAAGATCGCGAGTGATTTCTGCAATGCGGTCACCGGATGGATTTGTTGCACTGCGATGAGTATCTAATGGATCACCAAAAGGAACATAGAAAATTTCACCTGCTGCACCGCGATGGCCGCGGTGTAAAGTGCCATTAAGAACTATGCCAGAACCTAACCCAGATCCCACAGAAAGAACTGCAAAGTTATCTATACCGACGCCATGACCAGCGCTCTGCTCACCGACGGTTACTAAATTAATATCATTTTCTACAGTTGGATAAATTCCAAACTCTTTTTTAATCAATTCTGCAAGATTAACTCCGTCGAGCGCGCTTATGGTTCCCGCAATAGAAACTATGCCACTTTTTTGATCAACTACACCCGGCGTGCCAACGGTGATGGCAGCAACATCTCTTAGTTTAAAGCCAGACTCCCTCAAGACTTGATCTACTGCCTGGTGCATAACTTTAGTAAGACCACTTAGCTTTAGTGAAGTAACAGGGATAGAAACCTCTCCGCGCTTTAATAAATTAAGATCTCCCACCGCAGCGCGGATAAAGCGAGTCCCAATGTCAATTGCTAGAGAAACTTTTGTGTCGCTAATTGCTTCATATACAAACCTAGCTCGCTTAGAATCTCCTTGACCAGGTTCTACTTCACGAATCAAGTCATAACTGATTAAGCCTCGCAAGATATCTGCTGTTGTTGGCTTTGATAATCCAATTAAACGTGCAATTTCAGCAGCATGAAGTGCTCCATTTGAGCGCAACACATCGATAACCCGGCGTTCGTTAATTTCGCGGAGAAGTGACGGAATCGCTGGGATTCCTACTGCTGTATTTTTCATAGGATTTGCTACCCCTTTACGCCAGTGAGGGTAACGCCTTCAATGAAAACTTTCTGGCTGAAAAAGAAGATGATTATGACGGGAGCCATGAACAGGGCTGATGCGGTCATCAGCATGTTTGTTTGAACATGGTGCAGACCCTGGAAGGCATTGAGCCCGATACCTAGGGTCCAGAGATCTTCATTCTCGACCAGATAGAGCAATGGCCCGAAGAAGTCATTCCATGAGCCAAGGAATGCAAAAAGCGCGATGGCAGCTATTGCGGGCTTAGCAAGGGGGACGACGATTCGCATCATTAACTTGAACTCACTACATCCATCAATTCGAGCGGCATCAGAGATTTCATCGGGAATGCTCGTAAAGAACTGGCGAAGTAAGAAAATCGAGAATGCACTTGAGAAAAAGCTCGGGACAATTAAAGGAAGAAATGATGGAATCCAATGAAGCTTAGAGAAAATTATGTAGACCGGAATCATAGTTACCTGCCCTGGCAACATCATGGTTCCTAAGATAATAACAAAGGTTGTGTTACGACCTCGCCACTGTAGTCGTGAAAGGACATATGCTGGTGGAACACTTGAGACAACGACACCAATTGTTCCCATTACTGAAACAAAGAGTGTGTTAAGAGTCCACTTTAGAAATGGAACAGCAGTGAAAACATCAAGGTAGTTATGCCACATAAATGGTGAAGGCCAGATTGAGCGAGTTTCTGCTTGGCCCTTATTCATTAACGAAATAACAATGACAAGGTAAAGCGGCATTATAAAGATCACTGATAAGACAATTAATACTGAATGGTTGCCAACCATTTCGAGGAAGTCATTCCATCTCTTTTTGCGTCGAGCTATCTTCGAATGTAATTCGATTTCAGCAATTTTCTCAGGACTTAGGTGACTCAGCGCGGTACTCATTTGAATAGTGATCCGTTCGGATAGTGGACCCATCGTTTTTGAGTCTTAAGGATTATCAGCGTGCAAATCAAGGTAATTACTAACAAAACCCAGGCCAAGGCAGAGGCGTATCCCATTTCATACGCTCTAAAAGCGGTGAAATAAATATGAGTTGCGTAGAAATACATCGAGTGTGAGTAGTCATTTACTTGACCAGAAGCCACATAGGCCTGAGTAAAGTACTGGAAACTGCCGATTACGCCTGTTACGAAAGAAAAGAAAATGACTGGAGTCATCATAGGTAGCGTCACATATCGAAATGATTGCCACGGCGTAGCGCCTTCAAGGCTTGCTGCTTCGTAGAGTGACTTTGGTACATCAAGCAAGCCGGCCAAATAAATAATCATTGTGTCGCCGATTCCCCATAGACCCAAGAGAATCAACCCCCACTTAGACCACTTAGGGTCCATAAACCAAAATGGTGGCTCTTTAATACCAATTGCTTCGAGTCCACGGTTAATTGGTCCATAGGCTGGATTAAAAATATATGTAAATACCATAGAGGCTGCAACAGTCGGCACCATAGATGGCAAGAAGAAAATTGTTCGGTAGATACTACTTCCACGCTTTGGCTTGGTTAATACCCAAGCGGTAAACATTGCAAAGGCAATTCGTAGGGGGATACTAATCGCTGAAATCCAGACCGTATTCTTTAGCGCTAACCAGAAATCCGAATCCTCAAAAAACATACGGTGAAAGTTTTCTAAACCCACCCATTCTGGCTTGTCGATCAGATTAAATTTAGTGAAAGATTGATAAAAACTGGTAACCATTGGGTATACGGTAAAAAACAGAATTCCGAAGATCCATGGTGACATGCACAAGAATATAAAGACGTATGGAACTTTTAATTTCTTGCGCGCAGGTGCAAGGGCACCTTCTCTCCGCTTGCGCGGAGAGAAGGATGCCATCACATTAGTTATTTGCATTATCGCTGATTAGTTATTTCTCGCGATAATTTGATTCACCTTGTTAGCCAAATCAGCAAGTGCTGACTTGATGTTTGGTGTGTCACCAGCTTGCCAAGAAGCCATCAAGTTCTGAACTAGAGCTTCTTCTTGGTGTTCGCCAGTGTTCTTCACAATATGGTAAGCCGACATTGGATGTTCTACAACATCATAAATTGGCTGATACCAAGCAGGATATTTCGCTGGGCGAGCATCCTTAGACAATAGAGAAGAAGGTGCGCCGTTTGCTGAATCCCAAGCTGAAGCAAACTTTGTATCAGTTGCTATAGCTTTCAAGACGATCCATGCATCCTTAACATTCTTTGAGCCCTTTGAGATACCCATCTGGGCTTGGCCAACAACGCCTGAACCTGCGTACTTTGATACTAATTCAGGTGAAACAGGGAAGCCAGAAATAGTGAACTCGTACTTAGCGGTGCACTTATCTGCCATTGCCCAGTCATCACCAGTACAGAACATAGGTCCCATCCAGTTTGCATCCCACTTCATAGCGACACGGCCAGTCATGAAGTCGTGCTCAGTACCCCATTCACCGCCCTTAGCTGCAACGAATTTAGTAAGCAGCTTGCTGCCAGTATCGAAGTTACCGCCACCATAAACAGTTGCGATGAAATTCTTCTGCCAATTAAATGCTTGAGCCCATTTTGGGTCTGATGCGAATGCGGCCTTTTGGTCTCCGCCGTACCACTTAGCACCAAACATTTGACCTAGCCACATCGCATCCATATCGAATCCGTAGTAACCAGCCCAAGGCAAGAAGCCTGCTGTTTTGATGCTGCCATCAGAATTAAATGTGGTGAGCTTCTTTGAATATTCTAGAAGTTCAGTTGTTGTCTTAGGTGGATGTGTAAATCCAGCCTTAGCAAGTAAATCTTTATTTGAGTAAAACGCAAATACTTCAGAGCCCAATGGCAATGCACAGCGAACGTTATTTGAGACCGCTGAAGCATTTGCCGATGCGTTGAAAGTTGTCTTTACATTAAGGCCATTCTTGCCGGCCATTAAGACATTGAGTTTCTGCCATGCGCCAGAACCACAGAACCATCCAACGTTTCCATTGCCATTTGAAACTGAAATGTCTGGACCATTGCCAGCGTTGATAGCGGCAAGTGACTTCGCCATATCAATATTTCCAACGGAGGTGATTTTCAAACCTGGATTATCTGCTTCAACGCGCTTGATTGCCGCGTTCCACAAATCTAGATTTCCACCTGTGTACGGTGCCCAAACGGTAACGCTTCGAGTCGCAGCCGTCGCGACACTAGAAGTGGCAACGAGGCTGCCAGCAACTAGCGCCGTGACTGCGAAAGAAGCGAATAAACGTTTCTTTTGCATTATTTCTCCTGTCATCCGGTAGATCCACGCTGGACCCTCGGCCATTGTGTTAGGAAACCTACCTCTTTGTGTTAGGAAACCTTACAGATACAATCGCTAAGGTCAATAGCAACTAGGGGCTATTCCCAGAACTATTTTGATAATGATGTGGAGTTCAGATGGTGCGAATGGATCAACTAAGTGGCAAGGCACGCTTGATTGCTGGCCTAGTAGCGGCATCCTTGATTACCGGCGCTATATATATGGTTAAACCAGCCGGTGCCGATATTCATGATCTCAGTGGAACGCTGTTTTTTCACCGTTATTCAGATTACGCATCATGGGATGCCACGATGTGGAGCCTTGATCTGAAATCCGGCGACTTTAATCAGATTAATAAAAACTGGACCACCGTAGTTTCACCAATAAATGCGCACGTAAGTAGCGATGGTCAGTATTTAACCTTTATGGGATCAGCAGCTGGCTTGCCCGATATTGATGGGATACCTCAATATGACTGGGATGTTTTTATCTCGCATTGGAATGATTCGCAGTGGAGTAATCCAATTAACCTCACTGGAGCAAATGGGAAACGAGATGAAGATCCGAAGTTTTCACCCGATGGAAAAACCATCGTCTATAAGGAAGATGGAGTGCTTGCAACTGTCCCAAGAACCGGTGGAGCAAAAACGTATTTGAGTATTGGCGAAGCGGAATCTTCAATGCCTTATTACCGCACAAACGGAATTGATATTCTCTTTGAGCGACAGGGAAAGATATTTTTAAAGACTGCAGCAGGGGACCAGTTGATGGATCCTGGCATAGGTGGAGAGAGTTCGTATTACCCAATCGGAGTTGATAATGAGCGCTTCCTTTTCACTCGAGTGGAAGACTCCAAACATGATGGTATTCGCTGGGGTTATTATGATGGCCGTCCATCGACTGATCTCTTCTTCAACAATGACACGTGGGATTCATCTGATTCTTATCCATATCAAGATGCAAAAGAATTCATCTTTTTAGTAAGCGGTGATGTAAATATTCCGAAGGGCGGATACAACCTAGTGATTGCGGATTTAAAGGCTAAAAAGGTAGTAAATATTGACGACCTTTATGGGGATATAAATAGTCATCAGCAAGAGCTCGGACCTGCTTGGACTTCCTTTACTTACACAAAGTGATTGAAACTCAATACTTTGAGCGCATAAAACTCGATTGCTTGGCCCTGTATATCTGCCGTATCCTTTACACAGAAGAGTCGCCCGGATCACCGCGTTGTCGCAAGACACCGAGGAAAGTCCGGACTTCGCAGAGCAAGGCGGTGGGTAACTCCCACCCGGAGCAATCCGCGGGAACAG
>CAIJHZ010000160.1 GCA_903820565.1 uncultured Actinomycetes bacterium | reverse complement strand
CCAGAAAGGATACGACCTGATGCAGGTGCAGCAATGTTGTATGCACGACCGAGACGAGTAATTGAGTCAAGGAGAACAACTACATCGTGACCTAGTTCAACCAAACGCTTTGCGCGCTCGATTGCAAGTTCAGCAATTGTTGTGTGGTCATCGGCAGGGCGATCAAAAGTAGAAGCAATAACTTCACCCTTAACTGATCGTTGCATGTCTGTAACTTCTTCTGGACGCTCATCAACTAGCACAACCATCAAGTGACACTCTGGGTTGTTTGTTGTGATCGCGTTAGCAATTGCCTGAAGAACCATTGTCTTACCAGCCTTTGGAGGCGAAACAATAAGACCACGTTGACCCTTACCAATTGGTGCAATCAAGTCGATAACACGAGTTGTCAGAACATTTGGTTCTGTTTCAAGGCGCAGACGCTCCTGCGGATACAGCGGAGTTAGCTTTCCGAATTCAACACGATTACGTGCTTCTTCAGGAGTCATTCCGTTAACTGTTTCAAGAGTAATAAGTGCGTTGAACTTCTGCTTTGTTTCACCTTCACGTGGTTGGCGAACTTGGCCAGTTACAACATCTCCCTTGCGCAGACCGTTCTTTCGAACCTGCTGCAATGAAACATACACATCGTTTGGTCCAGGCAGGTATCCAGCTGTGCGGATAAAGGCATAGCTTTCAAGAATATCGAGCAAGCCACCGACTGGAACTAGAACATCATCTTCACCAATAACTGGTTCGCGTTCTTCGCGTGGAGCACGATCACGGTTGCGATCACGATTACGGTCGCGTCCACGGCCTCGATCGTTGCGATCAAAGCGTCCACCACGGTCGCTATTGCCACGATCGTTGTTGCTTTGCGGCGCTGAATCATCATCGCCATCATCATCTGAATCCTGATTATTGTTGGAAGGCTTTGAATCCTTCTTACGGTTATTGCGTGCTTCGCGGCGTGCCTCGCGCTCAGCCTTTGCTGTTTCGCGGTTCTTAGCCTGTAAGTCAGCAATCGCTTCTACAAGTGCGTCCTTCTTCATCTTTGCTGCGCCATCGACACCTAGTTGCGTTGCAACTGTCTTTAACTTTGGAAGGGTCATGGCAGCGAGCTCTGGACTTTGTGAGCGAACTGGTTCAATTTCTGTTGTCATGAATATCTTTTCACTATTGGTTCTAGGTCTTAACTGATTGTTTTGGACCTTTTGAACCTGGGATTTTTGTTTTTGTGATACTGACTGATGTGTTACTGGCCGCTAGATGTGCCGTTCAGATGTGTAAAGGTTAGCAGGATTAGACGCGAAATCGCAAAATTAAGCGGTGATGAGGCTTACACCTGTGCGTGAAATGCCCAGTGACATCATCTGGAACTTATCCCCTGCCGCACGCTCTAATTCAGCCGCTTCTGTCTCTCCACCAGTGTGAAGAACTAGTACAGCCGGACCTGCACCTGAAATAAAGGCGGCAACCCCAGCTTTACGAAGCTTTGTCATAAGAGCAAAACTGTTGGGCATTGCCTCCTTGCGATAGCTCTGATGTAAGTAATCCTCTGTTGCACCTAGCAATAGATCTGGGCGATTTTGTAAGGCTTGAACTAAAACAGCAACGTTACTTGAGTTCTTTACCGCATCACCATGAGGTATTGATTCTGGCAACATCTTGCGCGCCTTTGAGGTTGAAAATTCAGTGGATGGAACAAATGCGAGCGCACCGATTCGTGGATCAACATCAAAGTTTAATGATTGGGCAACAACATGACCTCGTTGAGATTCTTGCCACGCAAGGTTTGCGCCGCCGAAAATAGCTGCCGAAACATTATCTGGATGACCTTCCATTTCATTGGCGATAGTCAACATATCTTCATTACTCATACGTTCATTGCCCCCAAGAACAAGAGCGCGCGCAAGTGCTAATCCGCCAACGATGGCTGCAGCAGAAGATCCAAGACCGCGACCATGAGGAATAACATTTAATTGACGCAATGCAATTCCACGTGGGCGACCACCTAAGAAATCAAAGCCTTTGTGCATTGCCTTGATAACTAAATTCTTATCTGATGTTGGGATGCTATCTGCGCCTTCACCGGTCACATCAATGTCAACACCAGGTTCATCCATCACCTGTGCCATGTATCGGTCATGCATGTTGAGTGCTAACCCAAGGCAGTCAAAACCAGGTCCTAAGTTCGCACTAGATGCGGGAACCTGAACCTGAACAGGTTGTGCTTTATATGTTGGTTTCATTCTTATGCCAGTCCTAAAGCTTTCGCTGCAATCTTTGCATTCACTGGAACAACAACCGGCTTCTTCGCAGCCTCTAAGGCGTAAGGAATATCTTTCAGACCATGTCCAGTAACGGTGATAACAATTGTCTTTCCCTGCGGCAACTTGCCCGCCTTCTTGTATTTAATTAGCCCTGCAAGACCTGCTGCCGATGATGGCTCAATAAAAATACCTTCTTTAGCTGCAATTAAGCGGTATGCGCTCAAAATTTCGCGATCAGTCACCGAATCAATGACTCCACCTGATGAATCACGAGCCTCAATTGCCTGCTGCCATGATGCAGGGTTTCCGATTCGAATCGCGGTTGCAATTGTTTCTGGGTTTTTAACGATCTTGCCCTTAACAATCGGTGCAGCACCTGCGGCTTGAAATCCGTACATCATTGGTAGTTTTGTTGAAAGTCCGTCTTTGTTGTACTCCTTATAACCCTTCCAATATGCAGTGATGTTTCCTGCATTACCAACCGGCAGTGCATGAATATCTGGAGCATCCCCAAGCATGTCTACAACTTCAAAACTTGCAGTTTTTTGTCCTTCGATTCGATATGGATTAACAGAGTTAACAAGTGCCACCGGGTAATTTTCTGAGAGTTCTTTGGCGAGCATTAGGCAATCATCAAAGTTGCCAT
>CAIJHZ010000159.1 GCA_903820565.1 uncultured Actinomycetes bacterium | reverse complement strand
TCTGCCATGGTTCGTGAATTTCAGCTGCCGAAAGATGCGCTAGTTCGGGCACATACTTTCGAATGTAGTCACCATTTTCGTCAAAACGTTTTCCTTGTTCAATAGGATTAAATATTCTGTAATACGGTGAAGCATCGGTTCCACATCCTGCTGTCCACTGCCAACCATGGGCGTTAGATGCAACATCGTAATCAACTAAATGCTCGGCAAAGAATCGTTCCCCTATTTGCCACTCTAGGTGTAAATCTTTCACTAAAAATGATGCAACAACCATGCGGGTTCGATTATGCATCCAGCCTTCAACGATCAACTGTCGCATTGCTGCGTCCACAAATGGGTACCCTGTTTTCCCTTCACACCAAGCCTCGAACCGCTTACCGGGCTTGTCATATCTCATCTCTGCAAATTTGGGTGCGTAGTATTCAAGATCGGTCATTGGATTGTTAAAGAGAACGTCTGCATAGAACTCTCGCCACGCAATTTCTTTGCGAAAAGTGTCATGCGCCTTACTTTCCCCAAGATTTGCCAGCAATGTACGTGGGTGGATTTCGCCAAACTTTAGATATGTACTCATCTTTGACGTTCCATCAATTGACGCCATATTACGATTTTCGTCGTAAGTATCTAATCCGCTTTTGGTAAAAGTATTAAAGCGTGCAAGCGCTGCTTTTTCACCGGCAGCAATAATGTGTACACCTTTTGGAAATGGAAAATCCGGAAAGTTACGATACTTATCTGTTGGTTCAACTATCTCAAATTTCTTAGGAGTGACTGCGGGGGCTCTGTATCCATGTGTTCGCCAGCCTCGGTAAAAAGGGGTGTACACCTTGTAAGGGGTTGCATCACTGGGCTTTAGTACGCGACCAGGTGTAACTGCGTAAGGACTTCCAGTGCGAACCAGCTTGATCCCTGCTGCTTCAACTCTAGCGTCACGTTCGGCGCCAAATCGTTCGTACTCAGCAGAGATGTGAATTTCTTCTACTCCATAGTGTGCAATCAGCTCCTTAAGCACCTCAACTTGATCACCTTCAATGATGTGTAAACGATTTCCAAGTGATTCATCTAGTGCTCGTAGTGATTGACCCATATATGCCAGCAATTTCTCGCCAGCTTCACTTATTTGTTGTCTATCAAGAATAAAAAGTGGAATCACTTGATCTGCCGATTCGATAGCAGCTAAAAGTGCTGGGTGATCATTGATTCGCAGGTCGCGGCGAAACCACATGATTGAAGTTTTCGCCGAAGACATGGGATAATTCAATCATGATGCAAGAGATTAAGCGTTTTCAAGTCCGTGGGGTTCCGGGCGAAGTTGTACGTCTCAAATTTGGTGCACGCACCGTGGATTATTGGAAGCCCCCCAAGGGATCAGATACTTTATTGATTGCCCATGATGGACAGAATATTTTCGACGGAAAGTCCTCGACGCACCGTGGTCAAACTTGGGAAATGGCCCAGTCGGCTATTCGCGTTAGTCGAGAACTAGGAATCTCAACTCCTTCAATAATTGGAGTCTGGCATAGCTCCACAAAGGAAAACCCATGGGGGCGTGGGAAGGATCTTGTCCCGGAGAAATACTTCCGAGAAGGCCTTGAAGTGCACGCCGATTTTGTAAAAATTTTAGAAGATAAGTCAGTCTTGCAAAGCGATAGTTACTTTAGAGAGATTTTCGAAACAATTGTTCCTGCGTTAGAACCTGAAATTGACCCAAAGAGGACTGCAATGATCGGTTCTTCTATGGGTGGGCTAGCGACTTTATATGCAGCTGCGCAAATGCCTCAGCGCTTTTCTACTGCGCTTGCCCTTTCAACGCATTGGCCTTTTGGTGGTAATCCTTTAGTCGAGAAAACAATTAACTCGTTGCCAATTGCAGGAACGCATAGGGTTTGGATGAGCCATGGAACAAAAGGTTTGGACTCTGAATATGCACCTTTTCAAGTGTATGCAGACAAATTAATGCACGAACGTGGTTATCGCACTAACGATTTTACTTCTCGTGTTTATCCTCGCAGCGGTCACAATGAAAGATCGTGGGCAAAATACTTGGATCAGCCTCTTAGTTTTTGGCTTGATTCTAAAACCCAAACCCCCTGAGAAGCATTGTTGGTGTGTATCGAAATTGAGGCACCACTGCCTGATATTCCATACAAACTTTCCTTTACAACATAACCATATTTCGCTAAGTCTAAAGTCAATTGCACTGCACCTCTTGAAATAAAAACAAGGAGCGTTTCTTTCTTAGATTCACGCAAGAAAGCTATGCAATCATCGTCAACCAATATCCAACGTAACCCACCATTAATTAGGGCGTCATGCTGCTTGCGAATTGAAACCAACTTCTTAACTTCACCAAGAAAGTCGAGATCCCAAGAACTTTGGTTCTCCCAATTGATGGTTCTACGAGAATCTTCACCTGATGATCCTTCTAATCCAATCTCGTCTCCTGCAAAAATCGAAGGTACGCCTGGGTAGGTAAGCAATAGAGTCATTGCAGTCAGATGCAAACTCTTTTCTCCAAGTACAACGGTTCGCATTCTGGCCGTGTCATGAGAATCCAATAACACCATACTTGCAACAAGAGATCTCCACGGTATTGAGCCATT
>CAIJHZ010000158.1 GCA_903820565.1 uncultured Actinomycetes bacterium | reverse complement strand
GTTCCTGTTCACTCAGTTGGTGAGCATGATCGTGATGGAATCCTTGAGCACGTAAACAACACAATCGATGTACGCGTTGATGCATCATCTATTCCAAGCTTCCTAGAAGTAGACATTCAAGGTCTTACTTCAGGTTCTTCAAAGTACGCATCAGATGTTGTACTTCCAGCAGGAGTTGAACTTGAGTCTGATCCAAAGATGATCGTTGTTCACCTATCTGAGAAGTCAACTGCAGCTGTAGAAGAAGTAGCAGCACCGGCAGCAACAGATGCTGCAGCACCTGCTGCAGATGCCGAGAAGAAGGACGCTTAACCCTTAGGCTTTGTTGTTATGACGTGGTTGGGAGTTGGTCTGGGCAATCCAGGTGAGCAATACGCTGCCACACGTCATAACATCGGCCAGATGGTGATCGATGAGTTAGCTCGACGCCATTCGATCAAATTTTCTTCACACAAATCCCGCACAGATATTGCAGCATACAAATTAGATGCTGGTACACATTCAATAATTCTTGCAAAATCAAAGAGCTACATGAATGAAACTGGCGGGCCAATTAAAGCTCTTGCTAATTTTTATTCCGTTGAAGCTGAAAACATCATTGCCTTGCACGACGAGTTAGATATTCCCTTTGCTGCTATTCGTACTAAGTTTGCTGGTGGCGATAATGGCCACAATGGGTTGAAATCAATGACCTCATCATTTGATGGCCCTGATTACTATCGCGTTCGTTTGGGCATTGGCCGCCCAATGGGTCAGCAGGACCCTGCAGATTTTGTACTTAAAGCTTTTTCAAAGGTAGAACAAAAGGATTTAGGCGAATTTATCGATCGCGGGGCAGATGCTGTTGAATCCTTGATTACAAAAGGTTTAGAGGTAACTCAAACCACTTTCAACAGTTAAATCAGCCAGTATTTCGAAGGCCTGCCGCTACACCATTGATAGTTAGCAATAGCGCGCGACGCAATACAGGATCTGCAGAATCACCAGCGTCACGTACACGCTTTAACAAATTGATCTGCAACAAATGAATTGGCGATAGATAAGCATCACGAACCTGCAATGTTCGGGCAAGAATTTCCTGATTTCCCAACAAAGTCTTCTTATTTGTCAGCTTCAATATCTCTTCCACGGTTAAGACAAACTCGGCTTTGATTTCAGCAAGGAAGTGATGCAGTTCTACTGGCACGAGAGTTTCGACATATCGTTGTGCAAGTTCTAGATCAGTCTTTGCAAGAGTCATCTCTACATTGCTAATAAAGGCCGTGAAGAAGTGCCACTCCTCGAGCATCTGTGCCAAAAGATCCGAATGTCCTGCTTCGCGGGCAGCTTTTAAACCTGAGCCAACACCGAACCAGCCAGGCACGATCTGACGTGATTGAGTCCATCCGAATACCCATGGAATCGCACGCAATGAATCAAGACCACCCGCGGCATCAGGGCGGCGCGATGGGCGTGAACCCAGGAACAAATCACCAAGTTGTTCGACAGGTGTTGATGAATAAAAATAGGCAGGAAGATCTGGCTGATCAATTAAAGAGCGATACTGCTTGAATGATGCGTCGCTCAGCAACTGCATGCAATCGCCCCACGCCTTTAGCTCTGCTGGATTTTGGCGCGGGCCACGATTTAAAACTGTTGCTTCTAAAGATGCAGCCAAAGTTAATTCAACATTTTCGCGAGCAAGTGATGGAAGTGAATACTTGTCACTAATTACTTCACCCTGCTCTGTCATTTTGATTTGACCATCAACTGAACCCCATGGCAAAGCGATCAAAGCCTCATACGTCGGCCCGCCGCCACGACCAACAGATCCGCCACGACCATGGAATAAACACAGTTTTACTCCGTACTTCATAGCAACATCGCGCAATGAGCGCTGTGCACGGTGAATTTCCCACTGGCTAGTTGCAATTCCTGCATCTTTATTGGAATCTGAATACCCAAGCATTACTTCTTGAACATCACCTCGTAAAGAAACAACTGCGCGGTAGGCAGGGTTACTTAAAAGCTTTTCAAGAATTTCACCTGCGGCACGGAGTTCGGCCACAGTTTCTAGTAATGGTGCAAAACCGATTGTTGCCTTCTTTTCCTTAAGCGAGACAAGCCCAGCCTGCTGAGCGATAACAACTGCGGCGACTAAGTCATCTGCGCCTTTAGTCATCGAAACAATATACGTTTCAATTGCCTCTGGCCCAAAGCGATCGATCAAATCGTTAATTGCAATGAAAGTGTCTAGAGTCTTCTTACCTGGTGCATCTAAAACAGATGTGTCAAAAATTGTTGTATCCGCTAGCACCTTTGAGAGCGTTTCAAACTTTTCATCATGAGATTTTTCAAGGTAACCATCTATGCCAGTAATCTGTTTCAAAACATGGTGATGGGCATCTGAATGTTCACGAACATCCATAGTCGCGTGAGTAATTCCAAAGGCTGCAACGGTGCGAATAGTGCGCTCAAGTAAGCCAGTAGCAATCAATTCGCCGCGGTGGGCCAATAGTGAATCACGCATCAACACTAGATCTGACAGCAGTTCGGCGGTGTTTGAATAATCGCGATTAGGTACATGCTTGGCGCCCTGCGCATGGCGATCGCGGGTTAGCGCTAATCGGTGCACAATCGCGGTTGCCTTTAAGCGGTACGGCTCTTCTGCGTTTAAGCGTAAGAAACGTGGCTCAAATTCAGAAATATTCGCTAGATCTTTTTCAACTGAGGCTGAAAGCTCAGGCGTTGCTCCAACAATCTTTGTCGAAACTGAAAGCATCTGACGCAAGTCGTTCATTGCAGCGATCGTCACGCGAATTGCATGGCCGACCTGTAAAACCATGGCATCGGTCGTTACCTGAGCAGTGATATTTGGATTTCCATCACGATCTCCACCGATCCAGTTACCAAAAGACAAGGGGCGGGCAGTCAATGGCACCTCAACATCGATGCGCTTCATTTCTTTCACAAAATCATTGAGAACCTCAGGAACAGTTTTGGTGAATAAATCATCTAGGTAATACAAAGCATTGAGTGCTTCATCCAAAGGTTCTGGGCGACCTAAGCGAAGTTCATCTGTTTGCCACAGTAAATCAATTGTTTCCGCTAAACGATCTTGCTGAGAGGGATTTCGTGGATCATCAAGTAAATCTGCGATGCTTCCTAATTTATTCAAAACGGAACGTCGCGCTGCTTCAGTTGGGTGTGCAGTAAAGACGGGGCGTACCGACATCGCGCTAACCCATTGTTCAATTTCAGCTTTGCTTAATTCATGACCAGGTGTTTGCGCCTTTAGTGCTAACTCAATGCGATCAACTGCACGTGCGAGCCACGAACCACCTGTGGAGCGTGCATCAGCTAAGACGCGGGCACGGTGAACTTGCTCGGCAACATTTGCTAAGTGAAAGTACGTACTAAATGCGCGCACTAATTGCACAGAGTCTTCAACCGAAAGTTTGGCAAGTATTTCTGCGCCATTTCCTTCGCGTACCGACTTTCGTACCTCTTCTACTATGGCTAAAAGTTCGGGGCCTTCTTGGCGGACAAGTGTTTGACCCAATAGATCACCAAGACGGCGTACGTCGCTACGTAACCCTGCATCATCTTCAGCAATAGGGCTCTGGCTCATTGGGCAATCCTCTCAGGTAACAAGGAGTGCGCAAAACAAATTACACTTGTCTCATCAAGCCCCTCCATGTGGACCCCCCTCCATAAGGAATTGGGGCCTTATGGCATTGGAGGCAGGCATGCGCGGTCTTATTCCTGTCCTACCTACTGCCCCTGATGCATCTCACATTGTGGCACCACAATCGATGTACCCATTTTTACTTGCTGCGCGCGCGGCAGCACATCCGCTATTTGTTGTCACAAGTTCAAGTAGAAGCAGCGAAGATCTCGTTAATGAATTACGAGAGCTATACGACAACGTTTTGGAATTTCCGGCCTGGGAAACTTTGCCGCATGAACGATTAAGTCCCCGCAGTGACACCGTTGCAAAGAGAATTCAAACTCTTTATGCATTGCAGAATAAGCAGCCAATACATCCAATTGTTGTGACACCGGTTCGTGGAGCGATTCATCGAATAATTAGCAACCTTGGTGCAACACCGTTAATGACCTTGGAAATCGGTAGAGAACAATCGCTAGATGTATTGGTACGCCATTTATCCTCACTTGCATATTCACGCACTGATTTAGTCGAACGTCGTGGCGAGTTTGCTGTTCGAGGTGGAATTGTTGATCTATTTTTACCTTTAAGTCATCACCCAATTCGCATTGATTTCTTCGGGGATGAAATTGAAGACTTAAGTTACTTTGAAGTTGCAGACCAGCGCACATTCAAACCCGTAGTTGGCAGCGTACAAATCTACCCTTGCCGTGAAATGCTTTTAACGCCTGAAGTTAAGCACCGTGCGATCGAAGTAATGGAGGAGTATCCAGCTGCAGCAGAATTGCTGGAAAAGATTAGCGAAGGTATTTCATTTGAGGGTATGGAGTCCTTGATACCGTTACTTATAGACGAGACAGAAACATTGTTATCGCGCATGCCGGCGAACACTCAGATTGTCTTTATTGATGAGCAACGAATTCGATCCCGTGCCGCTGACTTATTGGCTACCAACGAAGAGTTCTTGAATGCGTCTTGGTCGAATGCGGCACTTGGTGGAATCGCACCGTTACATCATGGCGCTGGAACATATATTTCATGGGATGAACTTAAAGATGAGATTGTCTCGTGCTCTTTAACCACTGCCGAATTAAGTCCCTTTGGAACAGATCTAGAAGAGGACACCACCTTTCTAGATTATGCAGCTATCGATCCAATGCGTGGAAACATCGAACGCACAGTTGAGGTCTTGCGCCAATCATTAGAAGAACACCGCACGGTTATCTTTGCAACGCATGGACATGGAATGCTCGAACGGTATGCCGGAATATTCAGAGGTGCTGATCTTCCGGTGCAAATTGTTGAAAATCTTGTTGCAACACCTGCAAAGGGAAGCATTCATTTAACAACTTCAATCATTACACATGGCTTTGAAAGTACCGCCGATCAAATATTCTTCATGACCGAACGCGATCTAACGGGAAGTAAGGGCAGCGTTAAAGATGGTGAACGAATGCCATCAAAGCGTAAACAAGCGATTGATCCATTGGAACTCAAGAGTGGTGATTACGTTGTTCACGAACAACACGGAATCGGACGTTATGTGGAATTACTTCAGCGCACAGTCGCTGGCGTTACTCGCGAATATTTAATAATTGAGTACGCACCAGCAAAGCGCGGGCAACCTGGCGACAGAGTCTTTGTGCCCACAGATACTCTCGAACAAGTATCAAAATATGTAGGTGGCGAAGCTCCAACTGTTCACCGCATTGGTAGTGGAGAATGGCAAAAAGCAAAGGGCCGTGCTCGCAAGGCTGTTCGCCAGATCGCCGGCGAGTTAATCAGGCTCTATGCAGCCCGCACTAGTTCGCCAGGCTTTGCATTTTCGGCAGATACGCCATGGCAGCGAGAACTTGAAGATTCATTTTCATACATTGAAACACCTGATCAACTGTCAACTATTAATGATGTGAAAGAAGATATGGAACGGCCATATCCAATGGATCGCATTATTTGTGGTGATGTTGGATACGGAAAGACCGAGATTGCAATCCGTGCTGCCTTTAAGGCGGTGCAAGATGGCAAGCAGGTAGCGGTCCTTGTTCCAACTACTTTATTAGTCCAGCAGCACTCAAAGACATTTGAAGAAAGATATGCAGGTTTTCCTTTAAAAGTTGCCGGCCTGTCTCGATTTAATTCAGCCAAAGAAAGTAAAGAAATATTGGCTAATTTAGCTGCAGGTGCTGTTGATGTGGTTATTGGTACTCATCGCATTCTTTCAAATGATGTTCAGTTTAAAGATCTGGGATTAGTCATTGTTGATGAAGAGCAACGATTTGGCGTTGAGCAAAAAGAGGCGCTGAAGAAATTGCGCACAACTGTTGATGTTCTAGCTATGTCCGCAACTCCTATTCCTCGAACACTTGAGATGGCTGTCACCGGGATTCGTGAAATGTCTACGATCACAACACCACCTGAAGAGCGCCACCCAATCCTTACCTATGTTGGCCCGGCCGAAGAAGCCCAGATTGCTGCAGCAATACACAGAGAACTGTTGCGAGATGGCCAAATTTTCTATCTTCACAATCGAGTCGAAAGTATTGATCGCAAAGCCTTACATTTAAAGGAACTTGTTCCAGAAGCGCGCATCCGCGTTGCCCATGGCCAAATGTCCGAAGGCGAACTTGAGGATGTAATTCTTGCTTTCTGGAACCGAGACTTTGATGTTTTAGTGTGTACAACAATTGTTGAGAGCGGTTTGGATATCCAAAATGCAAACACACTAATTGTTGAACGCGCAGATCGCTTTGGACTTTCACAATTGCACCAAATCCGTGGTCGCGTTGGACGTGGCCGTGAGCGTGCTTACGCTTATTTCTTATATTCAGCAGATGAACCATTATCTGAATTAGCTCATGAGCGTTTAACCACAATTGCGACCAATACAGATCTTGGCTCTGGCATGCGAGTTGCGTTAAAGGATCTTGAAATTCGTGGTGCCGGAAATCTTTTAGGTGGCGAACAATCAGGACATATTGCTGATGTTGGTTTTGATTTGTACATGCGCATGGTGGGCGAGGCAGTTCAAGAATATAAGACAGGAATTATTGAAACGGAAGAAAAGATTTCTGAATGCAAAGTCGAACTTCCGATCAATGCGCATTTATCCTCTGATTATGTTCCGGGTGAAAGATTGCGCCTTGATTTGTATCGACGTTTAGCTGATTTGAAATCCCCAAGTGATGTTTCCTCAATTGAAGCGGAATTAGTGGATCGATTTGGTGATCTGCCTGAAGAAGCTAAAGCGTTATTGGGAGTCGCGGCATTGCGGGCCCAAGCAAAATCTGTGAAGTTGACCGAAGTCGTCGTACAGGGCAAATTCCTTCGATTGGCCCCATTGGTTTTGCCCGAATCTCGACAGTTGCGTCTGGCACGTTT
>CAIJHZ010000157.1 GCA_903820565.1 uncultured Actinomycetes bacterium | reverse complement strand
TTACTGTCTTAAACAAGGCTCTCTGCACAACAAAATACCATGAGCATCAGTCTTTGCAGGAATAAAACCCAGTAAAAATATGTTAGAACTATTACAAGTGTAACATTTAAGGTTAGCATCTTTGAGCTCGTTATCTGGATGCAACTAAATCTCTTTGTGACGAGCTTTAACAAGATGAGCAATTATATGTGAGCTAAAAGCTGAGTTGAGACCATTACCATTACAGAACCATTTATTACAATCTTTATGAACACATTTTACAACTGAATCAGTAGAATGAATACCACAGTAGCTACAATGGTGTGGAGGTAATTGTGAAAAATCATATGGTGTTATTTCTGAATCTGTATCGAGGCGTGATTCAGAAGCAATACTACTAGATGCAACTGAAATAGAATCATCGATAATCTCACGGTCAGCTCGTTCATCCAATTCGTCATCTAAGTCTATTAAAGTTTATTTATTTCCAAAACTTACCAAGTTCATCACTTTGTTCAAATTTATCAGAATCGACATCAGAATCATCCATTGAGTATAGCTTTTAACTTGTAGAATTGGTGATTTTATTGTTAGTACCTTTAAATACGTCGAAAGCTTCATATGATTTAATATTCTTGCCTTGATTAGCTACTAAAAGATTTAAATGTAAACGAAAAGTATTAATTTGAGTTTATGAATAGGGTAAAGAAACATTTAGCACTACCTTTTGAAGATTGGTCTACCATTAAGTTTATAAATTAATTACTTAGCTTTAACCAACTATCTTAACTTTATTCAAAATCACAATAAATTTTGACTAATTATTATCGGGGTTTTGGGGTTTTGGGGACTAGGTATCACTCTCGCTTTTTATGTCGCACAAGGAACTAGCGCAGAAACCAAAAAAGCAATCACAATATTTTCTGTCATCGCACTTGCGCAAGGCGCGATTGGTTATATTCAATACTTTACGGGAGTGCCTGAAATTTTAGTTGCTGCTCATTTACTAGGAGCAACTTTGGTATGGATCGCAGCGTGGCGAATCCGATTGACAGTAATTACACAGAATGGATAGCAGATGAGCAAAATCAGCGGATGGACAGAGCTAGATGATCGTGCGGTTTCATACGCACGTGCTTTAGCAGCCGATGCGGTACAAAAGGTTGGCAATGGCCACCCAGGTACTGCAATGTCACTTGCCCCTGTCGCATATTCGCTATTCCAACGCCACCTAGTTCATGATCCAGCAGATCCACAGTGGCTAGGTCGCGACAGATTCATTCTCTCCTGCGGACACTCATCACTGACTCTATACATTCAACTCTTTCTAAGTGGTTACGGCCTTGAAATGAAAGATCTTCAAAGCTTTAGAACATGGGGTTCATTAACTCCGGGCCATCCTGAATATGGCCACACTGCAGGCGTAGAAATGACAACTGGTCCATTAGGTCAAGGCGTAGGAACTGCAGTTGGAATGGCTATGGCTGCCCGTTATGAGCGCGGCTTGCTTGATCCAGCAGCACCAGCAAACACATCACTTTTTGATCACTCGATTTGGGTTATTTGCTCCGATGGAGATCTACAGGAAGGCGTTAGCGCTGAAGCATCTTCTTTGGCAGGCACGCAAGAGCTCGGCAATCTCAACATTATTTATGATGACAACAGAATTTCAATTGAAGGCGACACTCATAACGCTTTCACAGAAGATGTTGCTGCTAGATACCGAGCATATGGATGGCATGTCATTGAAGTTGCTGTCCTTGCCACAGGAAACATTGACCTGGTCGCACTAGATGCAGCAATGATTGCAGCAAAGAAAGAATCTTCTAAGCCAACTCTAATTCGCATGCATTCAGTTATTGCTTGGCCTGCTCCTAAAGCACAAGGAACTGCGGGCTCACATGGATCAGCACTTGGTGTTGATGAAATCAAAGCAACAAAGATTGCACTAGGTCTCAACCCTGATGAAGATTTTGCAATGCCGGCTGAAGTACTGGCACATGCCCGTCTTGTTAAGAATCGCGGCGCAGAAACCCGAAAGCTTTGGGATGATCGATTTACACAATGGAAGTCTGCTAATAAAGACAAAGCTGAGCTTCTTGAAAGATTGCGTACACGTGGTTTACCTGTCGGTTGGGATGCAGACATTCCAGTATTTTCTCCTGATAAAGATGTAGCAACTCGTGCTGCATCTGGTGAAGTAATTAATGCAATTGCGGCAAAGTTGCCAGAGTTCTGGGGTGGGTCCGCCGATTTAGCAGGATCTAACAACACAAGTATTAAGGGTGGTGGATCTTTCTTGCCGGCGTCATCAGCAATTGCAGGCGCAAACCCTTATGGACGAATCATTCACTTTGGAATTCGCGAACATGCAATGGGTTCAATTCTTAATGGAATTACCCTGCATGGCTTGACTCGATCATTTGGCGGAACATTTGCTGTCTTTAGTGATTACATGCGTCCTGCCGTACGTCTAGCCGCACTGATGAATATCGCTTCGACCTTTGTGTGGACGCACGATTCGATCGGTGTGGGCGAAGATGGTCCTACCCATCAACCAATCGAGCACTTTGCCGCACTCCGAGCGATTCCTGGACTAGATGTTGTGCGTCCAGGCGATGCCAACGAGGTAACAGAGGCGTGGAAGAAGATCATTGCACGCGGCCGTGCGACAGGAATTCTGTTGTCACGTCAAAACCTTCCAGTATTTGATCGAACCATCTGCGCCCCAGCATCGGGAACTGCACAAGGTGCGTACATCTTGAAGGATGCAGCAAACCCACAAGCGATTTTGATTGCAACTGGTTCGGAGGTTTCTCTAGCTATAGATTCGCAAACTGCCTTGGCTGTAGAAGGAATCAATGTTCGAGTTGTTAGTGCACCATGCCTGGAATGGTTTGAAGAACAAGATCAGAGCTATAAAGATTCAGTCCTATCCCCCGGTATCGTAAAGATCAGCATTGAAGTTGGAATAGCTCAAGGCTGGCGCGAATTGATAGGCGATTCTGGTGTTGCAATATCACTTGAACATTACGGGGCATCAGCAGATGCCAAGACATTATTCAAAGAGTTTGGCTTTTCAGTCGAGAATGTTGTCGCCCAGGTAAAGAAAGCAATCAAATGAGTGTTCATGAGGTAGCCACTGCAGGAACATCTATCTGGTTAGATGATTTATCACGTGCAAAAATTACTGGTACAGATCCACACTCGCTTCCTTCAAGAATTGCGAATAGTGGAGTTGTTGGAGTAACTACGAATCCCAGCATTTTTAGTGGAGCAATTAGTGGAGCGGCTGAATACAGCGCCGATATCGCTGCAATGAAAGGTGCAACAGTTGATGATGTAGTTAAGAAACTGACAACTGATGATGTCCGGCAAGCCTGTGACTTGTTCTCACCCATCTTTTCCAGCAGTAAAGGTTTTGATGGCCGCGTCAGTATTGAAGTTGATCCACGTCTTGCAAGAGATACGGACGGCACAATTGCCGCTGGCAAAGAGCTGTGGTCAATTATCGATCGCCCAAATGTCATGATTAAAGTTCCGGCAACAATTGAGGGTTTACCAGCTATTACGGCACTCATCGTATCTGGAATCAGCGTTAATGTAACGCTCATTTTTTCCGTTAAGCGTTACGGACAAGTTATTGATTCCTTCATGAAGGGTCTTGAACAATGTGAAAACCCATCACAGGTCCACTCGGTTGCATCCTTCTTTGTAAGCCGTATCGATTCGACCATTGATGGTTTACTAAAGAAGAATGGAACACCTGAAGCGATCACGCTTTTGGGTAAGGCCGCAATAGCTAATGCTCATCTTGCATACCAATTATTTGAAGAGAAATTTGGATCTGAACGTTGGGCTGCATTGTCATCTAAAGGCGCAAATAAGCAACGCCCGCTATGGGCCTCTACTGGTGTGAAAGATCCTGCTTACCCAGACACTCAATATGTCATTGAACTAATAGCGCCTCTAACTGTAAACACAATGCCCCAATCAACCTTGGATGCATTGATTGATCACGGAGTAGTGCGAGGAAATACCATTTCTGGAAACTACGGCGACGCTGTCAGCGTTTTGAAAGGTCTATCCTCTCTCGGTATTTCCTTAGATCAAATCACAACAGATTTAGAAGTAGATGGTGTGAAGAAGTTTGCCCAAGCTTGGGATGAATTACTAGACAATGTAAAGGCTGCTCAACAACAATGATTTCAATTAAAGGTACTTCGCTTTCAAAGATTGACCGTTCTTCTGCCCAATACAAAGCGCTGCAGGCTTTCCATGAACGCCTTAAGCAGAAGGATTCAACAATCTGGGGACCTGATGCCCAAGCAGAGGCTTCAACTCGGTTGAATTGGATTGACCTACCGGAATCATCACGTGAACTACTTCCACAATTTGATGCACTTGCCGCAAAGCATCGGGACAAGACTTCTGTCATTTTGTGTGGAATGGGTGGCTCATCACTTGGACCTGAAGTTATTGCACAGACTTTTTTCAAGAATCTTTTCGTTTTAGATTCAACTGATCCAAACTATGTCTCACATGCTTTAGATGCTGATCTTGTTAAGTCTGTTGTTGTGGTTAGTTCGAAATCTGGCTCGACAATTGAAACAGCATCACAACGCGCACTCTTTGAAGGTGCATTTAAGGATGCAGGACTTAACCCAATAGACCACATGGTTTTTGTAACAGACCCTGGCTCTCCTTTGGACAAGCAGGTTCGAGAGGGCGGATATTCGGTAGTAAATGCTGACCCTAATGTTGGTGGACGTTTTAGCGTTTTAAGTCCTTTCGGCTTGGTTCCTGCAGCATTGATTGGTATCGATGTCTCCGTGTTACTTGATAACGCAAGTGAAACCAAAGCAGCATTCTTTTCAGATTCTCAAACCATCTGCGACATCGCTTATCTGCTGACATATGTTTCTGCTCAATACGTTGCCTTTACAGATCATGGTTCTGGCATGCCAGGACTGAGTGATTGGATCGAGCAACTAGTTGCCGAATCAACTGGAAAGAATCAAGTAGGACGACTTCCGGTAGTTGCTGAAAGTTCGCACAATGGACGTGAAGGCGAAGCATTCACAATCGCCTTTACAGGTACCGCTGATTTGGTAGTCGAAGGCGATCTAGCGTCTCAATTTATTGTCTGGGAATGGGTAACAGCGCTAGTTGGTGCCGCTCTTGCAATTGATCCATTTAATCAACCCAATGTAACTGAGGCGAAAGAGCAAACATCGGCACTTCTGAATGAATGGAAGGGCGTACTGCCAGCCTTTACCGGTGATCAGAAGGACGGCGTATTACAGATCTTTGGCGCTGGAAAAAATGCTAGTGATGCCTTAACACAATTAATTTCTTTAATACCTGAGGATGGCTACATAGCTGTTATGGCATACCTTGATCGAAAAGATGACATCGCTATTGCAGATCTGCGCGCAATTCTTGCCGATAAGTCTGGGCGTCCAGTTACCTTCGGGTGGGGACCACGTTTCTTGCACTCAACGGGACAGTTTCATAAAGGCGGTCAACAAAACGGCGTTTTCTTGCAAATCACTGGAGATGTCGAGAAAGATATTGCTATCCCTAGACAAAGCTACGGCTTTAAGACCTTAGTTGCGGCTCAAGCACTTGGTGATGGAAAAGCACTTGCATCAAGAAAATACCCACTGCTTCGATTTAATCTTACAAATCGTGCAATGGGTATCACTGAATTACTTGATGCTGCAAAGTCTTTGTAGGACTTACTCTTCATCATCTCCGCGAAGTTTACGTAACGCCTCTTCCAGAAGTTTTTCACCTTCAGCATCTGTGCGACGCTCTTTTACGTAGGCAAGGTGAGTCTTGTAAGGCACATTTACCTCTGGGCTAGGTGGATTGTTGCGATCGCGACCTGCTGGGTAACCACATTTTGGGCAATCCCATTCAGCTGGAATAACAACTGTTTCTTCCACTGCAAATGATGGACGGACTTCATGTCCTCTTGCGCACCAATAAGAAACGTAAGCACGAGCGATTGAATCGCCGCGCTCTGCTTCACCCATTGGGCCGGCGCCAACACGACTTCCGCGAATTGCACTTGCCATATGTATCCCCTTGTTGTACTAAATTAAAATTGAATAAAAATGTTTACTTTAAGACAAGTGATAGTGCTACAACTAACGCAAACCAGAGCCCACCAGCGACGATAGTGATGCGATCAAGGTTACGTTCAACGACAGATGAACCGCCGTAGTTTGATGAGATACCACCTCCGAATAAATCGGATAGGCCGCTTCCCTTTCCTTTGTGCAGAAGCACCAAAAGGATCATTAGCAGGCTGGTAATTATCAGCGCGATAGATAGACCTAGTTTCACTTTTCTTTAACTCCTAGTTCGTAGAGGGTAAGGATACCCGCCCCGTGGGGGTAATGCTTACTCGCTCACCGCGTGGAATTTAACGATCTTAGCCAATTCCTCAGGGTCTAGGCTCGCTCCGCCAATCAAGGCACCGTCGACATCTGTTTTTTTCATGATTTCTACGATGTTAGAAGATTTTACTGACCCGCCGTACAGGATGCGCATATTCGCAGCGATTTCCGGTGAACCAATATTTTCAACCTCTTCACGAATAGCAGCACATACTTCTTGAGCATCCTCAGGGGTTGCAGTCTTACCTGTACCAATTGCCCACACAGGTTCGTAAGCGATAACAATCTTCTTGAGCTCTGGCTTGGTAAATCCATCGAGACCTGCTTGCACCTGGCGGATGACATGACTTACATGTGTTCCACCTTCGCGAACTGATAACTCTTCGCCAACGCAAAATATTGGCGTAATTTCATGTGCAAGGGCTGCTTTAATCTTACGATTAATCAACGCATCTGATTCTTGGTGGATTGCGCGGCGTTCAGAGTGACCGATGACAACGTAACTGCAGCCAAGCTTTGCAAGCATTGAACCTGAAATGTCACCAGTAAAAGCTCCGCTTGCATCAGGAGAAAGATCTTGTGCTCCGTATTGCAGGCGCAAGCGATCTCCATCAACCAAGGTCTGAATCGAACGAATATCCGTAAATGGTGGGATAACTGCAACATCAACTGCGTCGTAATCCTTGTCATCGAGGCCGTAAACCAACTTTTGTGCAACTGCAATTGCCTCAAGGTGATTGAGGTTCATCTTCCAGTTTCCTGCCATTAATGGTTTACGCATTATTGCTCCCCTGCAATTGATTCTTGTTAAATTAATTCTAATGCTTTTAGGCCCGGAAGTTCTTTTCCTTCAAGGTACTCAAGTGAAGCTCCGCCGCCTGTTGAAATGTAACCGAACTGTGAATCAACAAATCCTAGAGCGCGAACAGCAGCAGCGGAGTCTCCCCCACCTACAACTGAAATCCCGGTCACTTCAGTTAATGCTTGCGCAACAACTTGTGTGCCAGCAGCAAAGTTAGGGAATTCAAATACCCCCATAGGTCCATTCCAGAAGACTGTTTTGCACTTAACAATTTCAGCGGCAAAAGCAGCAGCTGAAACTGGACCAATATCTAACCCCATTTGATCTGCAGGGATCGCATCGGCTGCAACCACAGTTGGTGTGGCATCTGCCGCAAATGCAGGTGCAACAACAATGTCAGTAGGAAGAACAAGTTTTACGCCGTTTGCTTCTGCTGTAGCAATTAAACCCTTAACAACATCCAGCATTTCTGCTTCTACAAGTGAAGATCCAATTTCTTTGCCTTGTGCCTTAAGGAATGTGAAGACCATTCCCCCGCCAATAGCTAGCACATCAACTTTGCCCAGCAAATTTTCAATCACACCAAGTTTGTCTGAAACTTTCGCTCCGCCAAGAATTACACCGTATGGGCGCTCTGGGTTTTGAGTAAGTTTCTTCAGAACTTCAACTTCTGCTGCAACCAATAGCCCTGCAGCATGTGGAAGCAACTTCGGTAGATCAAAAACAGAGGCATGTTTACGATGCACTGCGCCGAAACCGTCTCCAACATAAAATTCTGCAAGCTTAGCCAGTTCGGAAGCAAAGCTGGCCCGCTCTGACTCATCCTTGCTTGTCTCGGCTGCACTGAAACGAATATTTTCTAGAAGAAGAATCTCCCCAGCTTTTAAAGATTCGGCTGCAGTAGTTACGGCAGATCCTGTTACCTCACCATTGAACTTAACTTCGCGTCCAAGTAGTTCGGCTATTCGCTTTGCTACAGGTGCTAATGAAAGTTCAGGCTTTGGTTCACCTTTTGGACGACCAAGGTGAGCAGCAATAACAAGGGAAGCACCTTTTTCAAGAAGTAATTGAATAGTCGGAAGCGAGGCTTTAATGCGACCATCATCCTTAATAACTCCCTCTTTCAAAGGAACATTAAGGTCGCAACGAAGAAAGACTCGCTTTCCGGCTAGATCAATTGTTGAAAGATCTGGCATTACAGAGTTTTACCAACGTAATCGATCAAGTCGACTAGGCGGTTTGAGTAACCCCATTCATTGTCATACCAACCAACAACCTTTACTTGATTGCCAATCACCTTGGTAAGACCTGAGTCAAAAACACATGATGATGGATCTGTAACGATGTCTGAAGAAACGATTGGGTCTTCTGTGTATGAAAGGTAACCCTTCAGTGGGCCATTAGCTGCTGCCTTCATCGCTGCATTGATTTCAGCAGCGGTTGCTTCCTTTTCTAGCTCCACAGTTAGATCTGTTGCAGATCCTGTTGGAACTGGAACGCGCATTGCATAACCATCTAGCTTGCCCTTGAGTTCTGGCATTACTAATGAGATCGCCTTTGCAGCACCTGTTGATGTTGGAATCATGTTGATTGCAGCAGCGCGAGCGCGACGTAGATCCTTGTGTGGGAAGTCAAGAATTGGTTGATCATTTGTGTACGCATGAATAGTTGTCATCAAACCTTTAACAATTCCCCAGTTGTCCTGAAGTACCTTTGCCATTGGTGCAAGGCAATTAGTTGTACATGATGCATTTGAAATAATGTTGTGCTTAGTAGCGTCGTACTGCGTGTGGTTAACACCCATAACGATGGTGATGTCTTCATCTGTGGCTGGAGCCGAGATGATTACCTTCTTCGCACCTGCTGTGATGTGCTTCTGCGCATCTGCACCCTTAGTGAAGATTCCTGTTGATTCGATAACAACATCTGCCTTAACCGCTGCCCATGGAAGATTTGCTGGATCGCGCTCCGAGAAAACTTTGATTGTCTTTCCATCAACAGTGATTGAATCATCTGTGTATGTAACTTCTAGACCTAAGCGACCTAAGATCGAGTCGTACTTCAATAGGTGAGCAAGAGTCTCATTAGGAGTTAAGTCGTTAATTCCGACGATGTTGATATTTGGGTTTGTAAGGCTGGCACGGAAGAAGTTACGACCGATGCGTCCAAAACCATTGATTCCGACATTAATCACGAAAGTGTCCTTGCTACTAGTGGGGCCT
>CAIJHZ010000156.1 GCA_903820565.1 uncultured Actinomycetes bacterium | reverse complement strand
GTGCTTTTCTGGAAGTAATACTCGGTCTCACATAAATGGAAAAAGAAAAACGGCCGGGATATACCCGGCCGTTTTCCACCCTCGATCTTTAAAGTATTAAGCGCCGATCTTTGCGATCTGCTTAAGGTTCAGAGCCAATAGGTCACCTGAGATCTGTGAATACTCAAGTGATGGATCTGTGTTAACACACTTTGAGCTAAGTAGGTAGTTAAGAAGTGACTTAACTGCCGCAGCGTTAGTTGTCTTTGTGTCAACAAGTGCGTAAGAAACGATACCTAGTGGGTATGCGCCAGCAACTTTTGTCGCGTAGTTGAACTTCAAGAAACCGTTTGCATCAACATCTGCAGCACCAAGGAATGCTGATGTTCCAGCAGCATCTGGAGCCTGGAAGTTACCTGCTGCGTTTTGGATAAATGCAACACGTAGACCCTGTGCCTTTGCGAAGTTCTTTTCAGCAAAAGTGATTGAGTAAGGAGTCTTACCAGCTTGTACTGCAACACCAGCTGATCCTGATGCACCAGTGATACGGCCAATGTTAGCAACCGCGTTTAGATCTCCTGGGAAGGTTGAAGCAAAAGCGTTGTTTCCAGCTTTTGTCCAGACTGTAGGAGCTGCTCCGTATAGGTAATTAGTGAAGTTACCTTGTGTACCTGAAGCATCTGAGCGATAAACAACCTTGATTGTTGCACTTGGAAGTGTGTAGTAAACAGCGCGTGTGTCCTTACGAAGAACTACAGGCTCTCCCTTTGAATCCTTCTTTACTGATCCGTCTGCATTCTTGCGGTAGACAATTGTTGTAACTGTACGGTTGTTATCTGCAACGATTGCTGGATCGTTCCACTTTGTGATTGTTCCAGCAAAGATTCCTGCAAGTGTGTTAGCAGAAAGACGTAGGTCCTTCGACTTGTTTGGAAGGTTGTACATAACAGCAACTGGTGCTGCAACAACTGGGATGTGGATTACTGTTGAAACACGTGTTGTTGCTGTGTGAGGTGTATCTGAAAAGTTAACATCGCCAACACCCTTGTCAGAGTTTGTGCGACCTGTTCCTGAACCGCCACCACCGTATGTGAATGAGTGACCTGTGTCAGCTGCAAAGCCTGCCTTGCAAATATCAATTAGTGGCTGAGGAAATGTTGCTCCTGCGCCAGTAAGTCCTACAGCCGATGCTGGCTGAACTGCGAAAATTGACAGTGCTAATGCAGCAACTGCAATCTTCAAAGACTTTGAGATCTTCATTCGATTGTTTCCCCTTAATATATGGATATGGTTATTAGAAATGCGGAACGAATACAGGACAAACTTAGGTTCGCGCCCTTAACTAAGGGCTTACGGGGGTCAAACGGATTGCAAAAACTAGGTGAACAGCAGGTTAAGTGATTTTTAACCGAAACGTCCTGTTACATAGTTTTCAGTGCGTGTATCTCGTGGGCGAGAGAAGATTTCTGAGGTTGGCCCAACTTCAATCATTGATCCTGGGCCGCCATCGGACAAGAAGAAAGCTGTGTAGTCCGATACACGAGCTGCCTGCTGCATATTGTGAGTAACAATAATGATTGTCATCGATGATGAAAGGTGCGAAATAGTCTCTTCGATCTTTAGCGTTGATCCTGGGTCGAGCGCAGAACAAGGCTCATCCATTAGTAAGACCTGAGGCTTCACGGCCAAAGAACGCGCGATACACAGACGCTGTTGCTGGCCTCCGGAAAGTGAACCACCATGGGCATTGAGGCGGTCCTTTACTTCAGACCACAGACCTGCGCGTTCTAAGCAATCTTCAAGAAGTGCATCCTTGTCTGCGACCTTTAGTTCGGCAAGCTTTAAGCCTGACAAAACGTTTTCTGCAATTGACATGGATGGGAATGGGTTTGGCTTCTGGAAAACCATTCCAACCTTTAAGCGAATCTTGGTGACATCTGTACCTGATTCATAAATATCTTTTCCATCAAGCAGCACCTCACCAGCCATTTGTGCACCTGGAATAAATTCATGCATACGATTGAGAGTTCGGATAAATGTTGATTTACCACAGCCTGATGGTCCGATCAGTGCCGTGACAGTGCCTGACCAGAAATCAAGAGAGATTCCATCGAGAACATGCTTTCCGCTAAACCATGCGTGAACGCCACGTGCCTCAAGACCAACGCCTAGTGATTGCGCACCTGGTGATTTCTTTTGCTTTGCCGCTGCAACATCACTGAGTGATGAAGGCTTGGTAGCAGTCTTATCCATGTTGTCCTCGTTCTCGTTAGTTGTCACTTTGCAACTTTCCTCTCACTCAAAAAGCGTGCAGAAATAAATAAGGCAAGAACAATTACGAGCAGCACCAGAATTCCTGACCAAGCACGCGCAATCGATTCTTCAGTTCCTTGTCCAAAACACTTCCAGATGTAGATCGGAAGTGAACCCATTGGTCCGTCAAATGGATTCAGGTTAACTTTTTCACCACCACCAGTTAGTAGTACTAGGGGCGCGGTTTCTCCAGCTACACGGGCGATACCCAGAATAAGCGCTGTTACTAGACCGCTTTTTGCGGCTGGCACAACAACTAAGGCAACTGTTCGCCATTGTGTTCCGCCAAGTGCAACACCGGCTTCTCGTAAATCATTGGGGATCAAAAGCAGGACTTCTTCAGATGTGCGAGCAATAGTTGGAATCATCAAAATCATTAACGCGAGGGATCCGGCAAAGCCAGATAGTGCACCGGTAATTGGGTAGACATAGGCGGACAGGATAAATAATCCTGCAACGATTGAGGGAACACCAGACATTGCTTGCACTAAGAATTTAATTGGTGCTGCAAACTTTCCACGAATTTCAGTTAAGTAAATAGCGGTCAAGATTCCAATTGGCATAGCAACGATGAGCGCCATTGCAACCATGATGATGGTGCCAGTAATCGCGTGAATTAATCCACCATTTCCGATTGGATCATTGACACTTGTAAGGCTCATATCCTTGGTGAATAAATTAATGTTCAAACCTTTATAGCCACGCTTAACAACTTCAAACAAAATACTAAATATTGGAAGCACGGCAAGGGTCATTCCGACTGAAACAAAACCTCGGGCAATTGCATCTTTCGCACTTGCCATGCCACGTTGTATGTAGCTAAGAATAAAATCAATTAAGAGTGATGAGAAGAAAAAGACAACGAAATATGCCAACTTACCTTTCATCGGAGTGATGGCTACCAATGTAAATGAAACAAGCACTGCGCCTAAGTAGATGCTGGCCGTTATAAGACGTTGCTGAGGTGTAGCTGTCCATGGCTTACCAGGCTTTGGTGTTGCAATGACTGTGCTCATCGGCCCTTAGCTCCAGTACTTTTAACAATTAAATCAGCTATCGAGTTGACTACTAAAGTGAGCAAGAAGAGCACTAAACCAGCTGCCATAAGTGCCTTGATTTCACCTGTTCCTGCTTCGCCAAATTTCAACAAGATCATTGACGCAACGTTTCCACCTGCGCCAAGAAGTACTTGCCAGTTAATCTGATAAACAATGTTAAGAACTGTATAAACAGCAACGGTTTCGCCCATCGCGCGACCAAGTCCAAGCATTGCTCCACCAACAACTCCGCTACGACCGTAAGGAATCACAACTGCCTTGATCATTGACCAACGTGTTGCACCTAGTGCGTACGCAGCTTGAATTCGATCGAGTGGAGTTTGTCCAAAAATTTCACGTGAGATAGATGTAACGATCGGAATGATCATGATTGCAAGTACAACACCTGCGATAAATGGCGAACGTGTATACACCGGAACTTGCATGTCGAAGAAAGGCAAGAATCCTAAATACTTATGGAGCAACTTGGCCCAGTATTCAGCACTTGGCATCAAAACAAAGAAGCCCCAAATTCCAAACAAGACTGATGGAAAAGCTGCCATCAAGTCGATGATCGCGATCATAAACTTTTTAACAGTTGCTGGCGCGTAGAAGGATAGATATAAAGCTGTAAGTACTGAAATCGGAACTGCAATTACAACGGCAATTGTTGCGCACAGAATTGTTCCAATAAGCATTGCTGCAATACCAAACTTAGTTTGGGTGTAATCAATATTTCCTGATTCATCAGTAAACACATTCCATGCGCTACCAGTAATAAATCCAAATCCTTGCGCCTTTAAGACGTCATACCCTTGATATGCAAGAAATATCAGAATAAATCCGAGAATAACCAGCGAAGACAGACCGCCTGCAGTTACAACTCCACGAAAAATCTTGTCTGATACGCGTGGCTTGGTGGTGATTTCCCGAGGGGCAGGGATATCTGCCGGCTTGTTTTCAAGCAATGTCATGATCGGAATCTTGTACTTACGCGGGATTTTTTATGTGGACCAAAGGTGTCTAGAAGGTTAACAAAAGGTGAAATCACCCCTTTCCCCCTAAGGTTGCCCCTATGCCTAACGAACAAGCCAACCTGATCTGGATCGACTGCGAAATGACCGGACTTTCGCTCGAAAAGGATGTCCTCGTCGAAATCGCGGTCCTCGTAACCGACTCTGATTTAAATGTCATTGGCGAAGGCGTCGATGTTGTCATTAAGGCGAGCGCCGAACAGTTGGCAGGTATGAATGATTTCGTCACCCAGATGCACACCACATCCGGGCTGATAACTGAAATCCCCAATGGCATTTCAGTTGCCGAAGCTGAAGCAAAAGTCATCGCATATCTAGAAAGCGCATCGACCCAACCCGGCAAATCTCCATTGGCCGGAAACTCTGTCAGTGTCGATCGATCATTCATTGCACGGGATATGCCACTACTTAATGATTACCTGCATTACCGAACCGTTGATGTTTCATCCATCAAAGAGTTAACCCGCAGATGGTTTCCAAAGGCGTACTTTGCAGCCCCGACAAAGACTGGCAACCACCGAGCCCTTGGTGACATCCAAGATTCAATCGCTGAACTGGCCTATTACCGCCAATCAGTCTTTATCTCCGCACACTCTGAGGCTCCAACCACCACATAACAACAGGTAGACTTAGCAACTCATGGTGGACGTAGCTCAGCTGGTAGAGCACCCGGTTGTGGTCCGGGATGTCGCGGGTTCGAGCCCCGTCGTTCACCCCAAGTCTTAGTTTCGAAATGAGCCCTTGCACCATTAAGTAGAAAGACGGACTGAAATGATTTTCGACGTCGTTGTTGAAATCCCAGCAGGATCACGTAACAAGTACGAGATCGACCACACCACTGGTGAGGTTCGCCTAGATCGCATGCTCTTTACATCAACTCGCTATCCCTATGACTACGGCTTTGTTAAAAACACACTTTCTTTAGATGGCGATCCCCTAGATGCCCTGATCATGCTTGATGAGCCAACATTTCCTGGCTGCGTTGTTTCATGTCGCGTAATCGGCATGTTAAACATGACAGATGAGGCTGGCGGAGATGACAAACTGCTCTGCGTTGCAGCTGGAGATGTGCGAAAGTCTTATCTGCAAGATCTCAATGATGTTCCTGCTTATGAATTGTCTGAAATCAAGCACTTCTTTGAAGTCTATAAAACCCTAGAGCCAGGAAAATCGGTGCAAGGTGGAGAATGGGTTGGACATGAGGCAGCAGAGTTAGAAATCAACGCTTCATACCAACGATTTAACGACACTCACTGATACTTTTTCTCCCTTAGGACCAGATTGCTTAAGGAGAGAACGTGATTAATAGCGGCGATACAGCCTGGGTACTAGCAAGTGCAGCACTTGTTTTATTTATGACACCAGGCTTGGCAATCTTTTACGGCGGAATGGTTCGAGCAAAGAGTGCACTGAACATGATGATGATGTCATTTGCCGCAATCGGTGTGACAACAATTATCTGGGTTCTCTACGGCTACTCACTTACTTTCGGAACATCACATAACGGTTTAATTGGTGACTTCAGTCATCTTGGTTTTGCAGGAACACTTGATCAAGTAGTTGGCGCTGAAGGGCATCAAATCCCAACACTTGCATTTGCAATGTTCCAATTAACTTTTGCAATCATCACCGTTGCGCTTTTATCTGGTGCTATTGCAGATCGCGCAAAATACGGATCATGGGTACTTTTCGTCGCAGTGTGGGTAACGCTGGTTTACATTCCCGTTGCGCACTGGGCTTTTGCTAGCCAAAGCGGCACAGGCGGCTGGATCATCGACAAGCTAGGCGCATTAGATTTTGCCGGCGGAACAGTTGTTGAGATTAACTCTGGAGCAGCTGCCTTGGCGCTCGCACTAGTTTTAGGAAAGCGCGATGGATTCAGACGCGATCCAATGCGTCCACACAACATGCCACTAGTTCTTCTTGGTGCAGGAATGCTCTGGTTTGGTTGGTTTGGATTTAACGCAGGAAGCGCACTTTCTGCAGGATCGTTAGCTGCAACGGCAATGATCAATACACAAATCGCATCTGCTGCTGCATCGATGACTTGGGTTCTGTTTGAAAAATATCGTGATGGAAAAGCAACAACTCTTGGTGTTGCATCAGGTGCCATTGCTGGCGCAGTTGTGATCACTCCTGCGTGCGGATACATCAACCCACTGGGCGCATTGATCCTTGGACTAATCGCAGGTGTTGTTGCGTGCTATGCGGTTTCCCGCAAATACAAATTTGGATATGACGATTCTTTAGACGTTGTAGGTGTTCACGGAATAAGCGGAATCATCGGAATGCTGGGTATTGGTTTACTGGCAACCAAGACTGTTAATGACACAGGTCAAGAAGGCCTCTTCATTAATGGGTCATTTGAATTATTGACCCATCAAGTAATTGCCATACTTGCAGTTGCTGCCTTCTCCTTTACTGCGACATGGCTAATAGCAACAGCGATCTCACGCACCATCGGATTCCGCGTGTTGCGTGATGACGAGCTAACAGGCCTGGATACGACCTATCACGCCGAATCTGCATATGACATCACTGGAAACTCCAACCGGTACTAGGCACGAGAAAAGAGAAAACAATGAAGCTAATTACAGCGATCGTTAAGCCTTCCAAGGTTGATGATATTAAGCGTGCTCTCCAAGCCGATGGCGTCCATGGAATGACAGTGTCAGAAACCCGCGGATTTGGCAGACAAAAGGGCCACACAGAAATTTATCGTGGCGCTGAATACACAGTTGATTTCATTCCTAAAGTTCGCATCGAAGTACTTGCAGATGATGCAGACTGTGATCACATTGTGGATTTAATTGTTGCAACGGCAAATAGCGGATCAATTGGTGATGGAAAACTTTGGGTCACACCAGTTGAAACTGTTGTCCGCATCCGTACTGGCGAGCGCGGATCTGACGCCCTTTAAGAAGTAGGCGTACCTTTTTCGGGACAACTTTTCAAGATTCGGATCATCGCCTCTTTTTCTGGCGCGGTAAACCACAAGTTGTATTTCATCTTTACTGCTATCTGCCGCGAAACATAATCACATCGAAAGCTCTTTAATGGTGGCAACCATGTCGCTGCATCACCATCGCCTTTTTGTAAGTTCAACTTTCCTTTTACAGCCAACAAGTTCAGCGGATCATTAGCGAAGGCTTTGCGCTGTTCAGCAGTCAATTTGAAAGCACCTGTCTGCCAGGCATTCGATAGTGCAACAGAATGATCTATCTGTATCTCCATGCTGGTGCTATTACCGCGAACAAAGTTGATCGTCTCCCCCGAAAATGGATCATCTAATGTTCCACTTAACACAGTGCAGGATTTTGTCTTCTCTTTAAAAACCAGGTTGGTTAAATCACGCTTTAAAATATCGTTACGGGTGTCACATCCATTGCGATCTACATCTGCCCATTCCGGACCAAATTGAGCGCGGGTGTAGCCAGTTTTTGGGGCACGACCCTTTGTCACCTGGGCTTGGATAATTGATAAAGATGAGGAAACTGAATCAGCCTTTGCGGGAGCAATTCCAGTGACCAAAAGGCTCATAACTAGGGCGATCCTGATTTCGATGTGACTCACACGCCCAGTATGCGGGAGTCGGGGATGTGCGACAAGGCGTAACTTCCTGATAGGTTTCCCCCTGCATTCAAGCGTTTCCCTCGCATGAATGCCTCGGGTGGTTAGCTCAGTTGGTAGAGCAGGTGACTCTTAATCACCGGGTCGGG
>CAIJHZ010000155.1 GCA_903820565.1 uncultured Actinomycetes bacterium | reverse complement strand
TCGGAAGTGATGCCAGCACGGTTGTTGTCCTTGCCATCAAGCCGCCAGTGATTACCTCTTTTTCTAAAACTACAATCAAGCCAGGTGAGAAATTAGTTGTAACCGGAGATTATTTCTTAGGTGCAATCTCTGTAACCCTTGATTCAGTGTCGGTACCTTTTGAGGTGCTAGATGACACAAGCATCAGTATTACCGTTCCATCAAATGCTAGATCTGGCAGCCTGCAAATAAAAAATGGCGGGGGAACTAGTCCGCTCAGTAGCACGATCACTATTGATACAACTCCATTTGCAATCACAAATGCCTCGCTACCAAATGGCGCTCAAAAGATTATTTACTCCCAGCAACTCGTTGCAACAGGGGGAGTCGGTTCTCTTACATGGACACGTGCTGCTGGCGGATTGCCTACCGGTCTATCTCTTTCAACGGCAGGAGTTATTTCCGGTACCGCTCTTCAAGCAGGTAAGTGGAGTTTTACCGTTTCTGTTAAAGATGAAATTAATGAAGTGCGCACACAGAACTTCACGATCGATGTAGCTGCAGATCCACTGGCTATCCCAGGTGCCGTTGGCACAACAACAGTGGTTGCATCTGGAAGTTCAATTAATATTTCGTGGAAACCTGCACTGCTAGATAATGGAAATCCGATCACTGGTCACCAGGTCCAGTCATCGATTGATGGTGGGATTACGTGGACAGTCGCAGTTGAAAACACTGGCAGTCCTGCACTGAGTGCTTCATTTAAAACGGTTGGGGGACAGAGATACTTTGTACGTGTTGCAGCGATTAATGCTGCAGGTATGGGTCCATTCGAAACCACAGCAGGGCCTGCAGTTGTGATGGTCGCTCCAGGATCTGTTTCAAATATTGCGATAACAACTATCGGAGACAAGGGAAAAGCTACCTGGGATGCACCAGACCAAGATGGTGGAAGTCCAATCATTGATTACCGAATTAGAGTTTCAACAGATTTGCTGAACTGGTCCACAGTTATCAACCGCACAGGTACTACAAATACCAGCGCAACCTTTAATTTGCCAGATTCAAAGTCTTATTACGTTCAGGTTGCTGCGATAAATTCGATCAACATTGGGCCGTACAAGAACACGACAACAAAGATTCAGGTGGTGCCTGTTGTTGTGGCAGCGCCAACACCGACTCCAACACCAACGGCGACGCCAACTCCAACGCCAACGGCTACAGCTACGCCAACGGCCACTCCAACTCCAACACCAACTCCAACTCCAACACCTACGCCAACCGCTACAGCGACGCCAACACCTACGCCAACCGCTACAGCGACGCCAACACCTACGCCAACACCAACCGCTACAGCGACACCTGAACCAGATCTCTATGCTGGATTAGAGCCAGTATTAGGTTCTGTAACTCGTACCAAAGATGGATTTGTTTTCTATATTGATAACTGGAACGCGGCATATACCTATCGAGCAACTAGTGCATCAGGAGATGTGACACTCGGCAGAGGGCGATTAGGAAGAATGCCTGTAACAGTCACAGGACTAGAGCCAGGCGAAGCAGCAACTGTAGATATCGCTGTATCTAGAACTGGCTATACCACCGAGACTGCAAGCAAGCGTGGTGTTGCAAAGATTGCATTTGGACTAACAACTAGATTTGGAAGCCCAACATATAAATCCAGCACGAGTTTTACGGTGAAGATTTCAAATTATGATCCAAATTATGAGTACGACATAACAAGTAACTACGGGACCTTAAGTATTGGTACTCCCGTAGGATCAACGCTCACATTGACTGTGACAGGCTTGAACTCAAAGACGCTGCGTAATACAAAGATCTCAGTAACAACCTCAAGAACTGGGTATGCCTCAGTTACCTCAACGTTTATTAGCTGATTTATCCTAAATTAATTCAATCACAATTTACTTCGGTAAATTCTACATTGCCCTTTAAATCTGTCGTAAACTGCAATTTCATTCTCACTTTTTCTAACGGCAGTTGGCATCAACCCAGCCAACATTATCGCCACTATCTTCAGTCCATTGCAATTTCATCTTGACTGTCTTCCCAGCGGAAATTCCATTGGCTGTGTCATTTGTGAAATCTATAACCACGCCATTCTTTTCTAAATTTGCTGAAATGTAGACCGAACTACAGTATTTGTTTGTCACCAAATCAAATGGAAAGCACGCTCCGTACGAACTACAACTTGTACCATTCTTTTTGTATGCCATAAATGGATTTAATCTAAATTTTGTGAAACCCGTTGGAACCCAAGAGTTATCAGCAACTGCAGCACTATAAGCCGCTGCTTCAGCCGCTGCTTCAGCCGCAGCCGCATCAGATCTAGCCTTTGCAGCAGCAACAAGCCTGTTCTT
>CAIJHZ010000154.1 GCA_903820565.1 uncultured Actinomycetes bacterium | reverse complement strand
ATTCATATGTGGAGCTAAGGGGATTTGAACCCCTGACCCCCTGCATGCCATGCAGGTGCGCTACCAGCTGCGCTATAGCCCCGATTTTCGTGCGAGTGCAGACCTTACCGCATCGAACCCCGTTGAACTTAAGCCGAAGTCGCACCACTCTCTTCGCCGTATACAGGTTCTGGAATAGAGCCCGCATTATGTTCAACCAAACTCCACTGACGGGGATTGCGTTCAAGAATTGACCAGGATGCATTTGAAAGTCCGCCGATAACACCCCAATGTGACATCGGCAGTTGAAGTAAAGATCCAAGAATGCATCTGGCGGTGCCACCATGTGTAGTAACAACTAATACTTGATCCGTTTTATCGCCCAGCGCTTTTTTAATCGCACGAATTGCACGATCGGCAACTTCGCTGCGTCGTTCACCCGTTGTGCCTGCAGGATTATCTTCGCCATCAATCCAGCGAATAAAGTTATTGAAATCTTCGGCGCGATTTTCTGCACCTGTTTTGCCTTCCCATAATCCACCATCTGTTTCGCGCAAATCGGCATCAATGTCAACAGACAACCCAGTGATGTCAGCAAGTTCTTGTGCAGTGCTTCGAGCTCGTCCTAAGTCGCTAGAAATAATTGCGGTTGGATTCATTCCTGCCAAAATCTGTGCAGCATGTTTTGCTTGAAAGATTCCAACATCATTGAGATCGATATCTGAATGTCCTTGAAAACGATTAACGACATTCCAGTCTGTTTGGCCATGTCGCCATAAAACAACTCTGTTAGCGGCCATTAACTGCAGCCTCTTTCACAGCCTCCAACTCGATTGTTGGACAGTCATTCCATAAACGATCAAGCATGTAGTACTTACGAAGTTCGGCACTTTGCACATGCACCACTAAATCTGAGTAATCAAGCAGAATCCATTCGGCGCCGTGTTCGCGACGAATTGGCTTGTCCCCTGCTGCGGCAAGTTTGCGTTCTACCTCATCAGCAATTGAATCTACCTGTGCTTCATTTTGTCCCGTTACGATTAAAAAGACTTCGCTGAGAACCAATTGGTCGGAGAGATCAAGGGCTACAACATCTACGGCAATCTTGTCGATGGCGGCGTGCGCTGCAATCTGAGTGATCTCGTGGGTTCTTTTGCTAATTGTCATAGAGGTTATTCTCTCGTATAAATGCAGCTACGGATGACGAAACATCTGCGCTCAAACCTTCTCGAATTGTGGTGGCTGCCACTGGTAACGCACCAATATCAATTCCATTTCCTTGATATCCAGGCCGCGAAATAACTACGAATTCGACCATCGTGCGAAGTTCATCAATTCTGTGCCATTGATCTAATTTGTCAGCTGCATCTTGCCCAACGATTAGCACTAATGAATCACCTGGATACGTTTGGGCAACTGCCTCGACGGTATCGATCGCATAGCTTGGCCCGGTTCTTAAAATTTCGATGGGATTTACTTGCACTTTGCTTGCCACCTCTGCCGATAAATCCGAAAGTGCTAATTGGCACATTGCACGTCGTTGTTGCGCGGTGGCCCTAGGCGCATGCTCTCGAAGTAAAGGTTCGCCTGCCGGAACAACTAATAGTTGATCAACAAATTTCTTTTCTATCAGCTGAGTAATTACGTGCAAATGACCCATATGAATCGGGTCAAATGTTCCCCCGTAAATACCTACGCGGGACAAATTAGTCTCGGTCTAGGCGAAGTACTAAGTAAAGAAGTACGACAAAAACAACAAATGCAAAACCACCAAAAGCAAGTGGCGATGCTGGCAGTTCGTGCTGGATTTCTTCTGCAAGATTAATCATGGCTGTAATACTACTACTTGCCAGCTAGAAGCTCTTTGAATTTCGCCTCATCGATAACAGGCACACCCAGCTCTTGGGCCTTTGCCAATTTTGAACCTGGGTCTGAACCCACTAAAACGTAATCAGTTTTCTTCGACACAGCAGATGCTGCTTTCCCGCCGTGGGCAGTGATTGTTTCTGAAATTCCATCACGGCTAAAGGATTCCAAACCACCTGTTACGACGAAGGTTAATCCCGTCAAAGTCTGTGGCAGCACTTGTGTTGGTTCATTGATCATGCGAACCCCAGCAGCGCTCCACTTAGAAATTATTGCTCTGTGCCAATCTACTGAGAACCATTCCACGATTGAATCAGCGATGATCTGGCCTACTCCATCAACATCTGCAAGTTCTGCTGCAGTTGCCTTTGAGATTGCTTCAATTGAACCCAACGCCGCAGCCAATCCCTGCGCAGCAGTTGGCCCAACGTGGCGAATAGAAAGTGCTACCAAGGTTCGCCATAACGGTCTGCTCTTTGCTTCATCTAAGGCAGCAAGTAGTTTTTCAACATTTGCTGCAGGCGTTCCATCTTTCTTTATGAAAAATTCAGATGTAGCAAGCTTTTGTGCCGTTAAATCGAAAAGGTCTGACTCATCAGTGATTATTGTGGATTCCAATAGCGCAACCGCTGCCTCATAACCCAGCACATCAATATCTAATGCCGCTCGCGATCCAATGTAATAAATTCTTTCGCGTAACTGTGCTGGACAACTCTGAGTGTTAGGACAGCGGATATCTACATCGCCTTCGGTCATTGCACGAAGCTCTGACCCACATTCAGGACATTGAGTAGGCATCACAAATGCTTTTTCTTTACCGGTTCGCTTATCAATAACGGGACCCAAAACTTCTGGAATCACATCGCCGGCTTTTCGAATAACAACAATGTCACCAATCAATACCCCTTTACGAACAATTTCTTCGGCATTGTGCAAGGTTGCGTTAGTAACTGTTGAGCCTGCGACTTTTACTGGTTCCATAAATGCAAAGGGAGTTACGCGACCAGTGCGTCCAACGCTGACTTTGATATCCAGTAACTTAGTTGTGACCTCTTCAGGTGGATACTTAAAAGCTATTGCCCACTTTGGCGCCCGCGAAGTAAAACCTAATTGTTGCTGCTGAGATAGCGAATCAACCTTGATTACTACGCCATCGATTTCATGCTCAACATCATGCCGATGATCTGCATAGTGCTGAATGAATTTCTCAACTTCTTTTCGTGTACCGCATACTTTAAATCGATCGCTTGTCGGTAAACCAAGCTTTTTCAATTCACCATAAGCGCCGCTCTGGGAATCAAAGCTAATGCCTTCCTTTGCTCCAACGCCATGCACAACAACCGATAAAGGCCGACCTGCAGTGACACGTGGATCCTTTTGTCGTAGTGATCCAGCAGCTCCATTTCGGGGATTTGCAAATAGTTGTTTACCCGATTCTTCAAGAGAATCATTAAGTTCGTTGAAGGCAGCGATTGGGAAGAAAACTTCTCCGCGAATTTCAATGAGTGAAGGAACTGTGTCGCCCTTCAGAACATGTGGAAGATTTTTAATAGTTTTAACATTCAACGTCACATCTTCGCCAGTTACGCCGTTGCCGCGGGTTAAACCACGGACTAGCTGTCCATCTTCGTAGGTAAGGTTGATCGCTAAACCATCAACTTTTACTTCGCACAAATACATGGGTGTTGAGATGTCTTTTTCGACTCGGTCAAACCAGGTAGCTAACTCGTCGAGATCAAAGACATTGTCCAGGCTCATCATTTTTTCAATGTGATCGCGCTGTTCAAACTGTGTAGAAAATCCTCCACCAACATGCTGGGTTGGTGAATCCACTTCTCGAAGTTCGGGGTTCTTCTCTTCCAAAATCTGCAATTTTCGTAATAACTCATCAAACTGTGCATCTGTAACTGTTGGCTTATCTAAAACGTAATACTTGAATTGATGATCCCGAATCTCATTAATTAGTTCGGTCATCACATGACGCGGGTTAGTGCTCATTCAGTCTCACTGATTGTTGCTGAGCCAACTACGCGATCACCATCATAAATAACCATTGCTTGCCCTGTTGCCAACCCCAATAAAGGCTCTTCTAACGTGGCAACCAGCAAAGTTCCATCAAAGTAATAGGTGCATGGCAGCGCTGCTCCATGAGCGCGAATCTGCACAAACCCTTGCTGCACTTGATCAGTTACTGCTGGACCACACCACACTGGACGCTCTCCACGCATTGTGCTGATCGCTAAATCTTCGCGGGCGCCAACAACAACTGTGTTAGTAACCGGTTCAATCTTTAATACAAATCGTGGCGATCCATCTGATGTAGGAACCGTAAGACCTAACCCTTTGCGTTGTCCGATTGTGTATGTGTAGGCACCTTTGTGTTCACCAATTTTTTTGCCGTCTTGATCAACAATCGGACCAACTTCACTGCCCAACCGATCGCGTAGCCAGCCCGCGTTATCGCCAGAAGGAACAAAACAGATGTCGTGACTATCAGGTTTTTGTGCAACAGCTAAGCCGCGCCTTTCCGCCTCGATGCGAATATCAACCTTTGTCGTATCTCCCAATGGAAATATTGCACCTGCAATTTGTTCGATGGTTAAGACAGATAAAACATACGACTGATCTTTGGAATGATCTACTGCGCGATGCAGAGTTTTTCCATTGTCACCAATTTCTGTTCTGGCATAGTGACCTGTAACGACTCCATCAAATCCCATAGCGCGTGCGCGATCAAGGACAGCTGCAAATTTAATTTTTTCATTACAGCGCAAACATGGATTGGGTGTTCTGCCAGCTGCGTACTCGGCTAAAAAATCCTCTACAACTCCATCATGAAACTCTTCAGCCATATCCCAAATATAAAAAGGGATTCCGATGACATCTGCTGCGCGACGGGCATCATGTGAGTCTTCGATGGTGCAGCAACCACGCGCACCTGAACGATACTTTTGTGGGTTTGCTGCAAGGGCTAGGTGCACACCAATTACATCGTGGCCAGCTTCGACCGCGCGGGCAGCAGCTACTGCAGAATCAACACCACCGCTCATTGCTGCAATTAGCTTCATTTATTGGCCGCCCTTCCTCGGCTAATTACATCGGGCAACACTGACAACACAAAATCAACATCTGCTTGTGTAGATGTGGACCCAAAAGAGAAGCGAAGCGATGACTGGGCGGTTTCGTCGGTGTGCCCCATAGCAAGAAGTACATGGCTGGCCTCGTGGACACCAGCGCTACATGCAGATCCTGTCGAAGCTGAAACATGGGCGCTATCTAAAAGAAGGAGCAAGGTGTCGCTTTGTGTACCCGGAAAAGTCACATTGACGATTCCTGGCAGGCGGACACTTTTTTCACCATTTATATAAGCATCTGGAATTAATCGCTTAACACCAGAAATAAAAGAGTCTCTTAGGGTTGAAACTTTGTCTGCATCATATGAATCACTAACAGCTGTTGCAAAGGCGACGATGCTGGGGGTGTTTAAAGTTCCGCTACGAATTTCTCGCTCTTGTCCCCCACCATGTAATAGGGCAGGTATTTCATAGGCACGACGCAAAATTAGTGCGCCGATTCCAAGTGGCCCACCAATTTTATGTGCGCTCAGTGTCAATGCAGTAACGCCAGAACTCTTGTATGACAATTGAGTCTTTGTGAAACTTTGAACCGCATCGGTGTGAACAGGAATATCTCCTGCAATTGTGACAATCTCATCAATAGGTTGTATCACGCCAGTTTCATTATTGGAGTGCATAATTGAAATAACAGCAATTTCAGATCCGCGATTAGAAACAAGAGTGCGAAGGAACTCTAAATCAACAACACCATCTGAAGTTACTGGAGCTTGTATAACTTCTGCACCTTCGTGAGTGTGAAGCCAGTGCGCAGGATCCAAAATTGCATGGTGCTCAATTGTAGAAATTACAACAATATTTTTGCTATTCTTCTTTCCGTTCCAAAACAAACCCTTAAGGGCAATGTTATTTGCCTCTGTTCCAGATGCTGTGAAAATAACTTCAGAAGCTAAGCAATCAATTCTTTTGGCAATTGCCTCACGGGCATCTTCTAAAGTTTTGCGTGTTGCACGGCCGTGTGTGTGCAGACTTGAAGGATTTCCAAGTTGCTGTAATTGATCTGACATAGCCGAAAATGCGGCAGGCGACATTGGAGTCGTTGCGGCATGGTCTACGTAGATCGAAGGCACGGGCCTAAGTCTATGACTT
>CAIJHZ010000153.1 GCA_903820565.1 uncultured Actinomycetes bacterium | reverse complement strand
GAAGGTGGAGAATCAGTTATTCCACTTCTTGATGCCGTTATTTCCGCTGCTGCAGAAGATGGACTTGATGAAGTCTGTATTGGCATGCCACACCGTGGTCGTCTCAATATTCTTGCAAATGTTGCTGGAAAATCTGCTGGTCAGATCTTTCAAGAATTCCAGGGTCACTATGCAGAAAACCAGGTTCATGGATCTGGCGATGTGAAGTACCACCTAGGAACATCAGGGGTCTTTACAACAGATTCAGGTGCAACAACAAGTGTTTATCTTGCTGCTAACCCATCTCACCTAGAGGCTGTAAACCCAGTTCTAGAAGGCATTGTCCGCGCTAAGCAGGACCGTATGAATGTGAAGGATGCTTACTCTGTAATGCCGATTCTTATGCACGGAGATGCATCTTTTGCGGGTCAAGGCGTTAATGCTGAAGTTCTGCAGCTGGCGGGACTCCCTGGTTACCGCACTGGCGGAACCATTCACATTGTCATTAATAATCAAGTTGGATTTACGACATCTCCACATGCTGCACGTACTTCTGTGTACTCAACTGACTTTGCCAAGATCACACAAGCGCCGGTATTCCATGTTAATGGAGATGATCCAGAGGCATGTGTTCGTGTTGCACGTTTAGCATTTGAATACCGTCAAGAATTCAATAAAGATGTTGTCATCGACATGGTGTGCTACCGCCGCCGTGGTCACAACGAAGGCGATGAGCCAAGCTTTACTCAGCCATTGATGTACAAGATGATTGATGCAAAGCGCTCAACTCGTACCTTATATACCGAAGCACTTGTTGGCCGTGGGGACTTAACCCCAGAAGAAGCAGAGGAAATTGCAAACGATTACCAAGCACAACTCGAGTCAATCTTTGCTGCAGTTAACAATATCGAGCCTGATCACGATGCGAACTTCAAGGCACCTGTTGCTCCTGAACCAGAATTAATCTCAACTGCAATCACTGAAAGCCTCGCACGCGAAATTGCTGCAACTCAGTTAGCAGTCCCTGAAGGCTTTAGTGTTCATCCTAAGTTGACTCCGCAACTAGCAAAGCGAGTTGAGTCCCTTAATGATGGAACGATCGACTGGTCTACTGCTGAAATGTTGGCCTTTGGTTCACTCCTTAAAGAAGGTCTCCCAATTCGTCTTGCTGGACAAGATGCCCGCCGCGGAACTTTCTCAAACCGTCACGCTGTAATCGTTGATAAAGAAAATGGCAACGAGTGGACACCACTTCGCGGACTTATTAGCGATGAAAACCAGTTCTTCGTCATCGACTCATTGCTCAGCGAATACGCTGCTATGGGCTTTGAATATGGATACAGCCTTGAGCGCGAAGAGGCGTTAGTTTTGTGGGAAGGCCAGTTCGGCGATTTTGCAAACGGTGCCCAAACAATTATTGATGAGTTCATTTCCTCTGCATTGCAAAAATGGGGCGAGCGTTCATCCGTTGTACTACTGCTTCCACATGGATATGAAGGGCAAGGCCCAGATCACTCCTCAGGACGTATTGAGCGATTCTTGCAGCTATGTGCAGAGCAGAACATGACTGTTGCGCAACCTGCAAGCCCAGCAAATTACTTCCACCTACTTCGTTGGCACGCAAAGAATCCTGCACGTCGCCCACTAATTGTTTTCACACCTAAGTCAATGCTTCGGCTAAAGGCTGCGGCTTCAAAGCTTAGTGACTTCACATCAGGGCACTTCCAAGAAGTCATCGGTGATGATTCAGTTCAAAATGCATCTCGTGTAATTTTCTGTTCAGGAAAGATTTACCACGATCTAGTAGCAGAGCGCACAAAGCTTGGTGAGACCGGAACAGCAATTGTTCGTGTTGAACTCTTGTATCCACTTCCAGTTGATGAAATGGTTGCTGAAGCCGCTAAGCATCCAAATGCAAACTTGCTGTGGGTTCAAGATGAACCTGCAAATCAAGGCCCATGGTCACACATTGCCTTGCGCACATCAGAAGCACATGGTGGACATGGCTTCGGTAATCGCACATTACGTCGCATTTCACGTCGCGCAACGGCATCTCCTGCAACTGGAAGCCATCACTTGCATGAGGATGAGCAAAAAGCGTTGTTGCTCGAAGCCTTTACGCGCTAAAGGTTTACTTTCTACTTTTCTTAATTCGCATCAACACAACACCAATAATCTCATTGGCTGGAATCCATCCCCAACTACGCGAATCAGTGCTTTCTTCGTTGTCGCCCTGAACCCAATAATTGCCGACATGAAACTTCTGCACACGCTTGATTAAGAAAATCCCAGGTCGTTCTTCACGTTCAACAACAATTACTTTGCAAACAAGAGATGAACCAGCGGATTCACTTCCTGGGGCGGCACCCAGCCAGCGAACAAATAACCAGTCGCCTTCTCGGTATGCGGGAAGCATGGAGCCTCCTGCAACCTTAACTGTGCCAAATTTGCTCATGGGCGGTAGTCTCGCACCATAAGCACTGCATTTCCATTACATCAATAAGTGCTTAATAGGGGAGAAGAAAATGTTTTCACCAAAGACAACTGTCTATGCACACTGTGATCTTCCATGTGGAGTTTACGATCCAGCGCAGGCAAAGATTGAAGCGCTATCTGTAAAGGCATGCATGGAAAAGTACGCAGCTAACTCAGATGCTGATTTCCGTTCACGTTCAGTAGCGATCAAGGAAGAGCGTTCACATCAGGTTAAGGAGCACCTATGGGTGCTCTGGACTGATTACTTCAAGGCTCCACACTTTGAGGCATACCCACAGCTGCACTCATTGTTTAACGAGGCAACAAAGCTTGCAGGTGCTGCAGGCACAAAGGGAACTCAAGATGTTGCAGTTGCAGATTCATTGATCGCAAAGATCGATGAAATTGCAGAGATCTTCTGGGCAACTAAGAAGGCTTAGTTCGTATCTTTCACAAGATTAAGAGCAGCGGTGCGGGCGAGGAAAGATACTCGCTCCACCGTTGATCTTTTTATCAAGGCTGCGGCAATCTGGCGCTCACCTTCGTAGACTTCACATTCAAAGGTCAATTCTTTTCCTTCAATCTCAATCACGCGTGATGTGCCGCGTAGCTCAGCACCAATACTTGCTGGCGATAATGAAATAAATTCAACGCTAACGGGGATTGTTGTTTCTTCCGGCTCTAAGAAAAGATCTAAGGACAGTATTGCTGCATGCTCCATTAAGTTGATTAACAATGATGGAGCGATGATTGGAAGATCACCAATACCGATTGCAAGAGAAGTGTCGCCGGGGCGCACAACCATTTCGGTTAAGCCAACAGCGCCAATAACCTCTTCAATAGGATGCATAGTTATCGCCCTTGGATATCTGGCTCAGAGCAGGCAGCATCATCTGCTGAGCTCTTTTAACTAGATTCGTTGACATCGCACAAAACACTATCGCTAAAACAGGGTTTCTGGCTCTCCTAAAGGTGTTTCAACAGTTAACTCTTTTCCATTATTTGCCACACTGTTTACCGCATCAGAAACCGGTCGAGCGATGACGATGGACTCAGGGTGGTCGACAACCATTAAAGATTTCAACTCATTCACATCGGTATTTCGAGGGTTAAGCCACAAATCCCAGCGATCCGGTGGCATAAAAACTGGCATGCGACTATGAATAGTTTCTAGTTCGCCTTGTGCTTCTTGCGTGATGATCGATGCCGTTTCAATTATTTCGCCATTTGGCGCAGTCCAACTGCTCCAGATTCCAGCAATCGGAAGCTGCATGCCATCACGAGCAGAAATGTAGAAAGGTTGTTTGGGTCTGTACTGCCCTAAAGCTGTCGCCCATTCGTAATACCCCGATGCAGGAATCAAGCAGCGGGTAGATCTAAACGCATTTCTAAATGTTGGCTTTTCGTGAATAGATTCACTACGGGCATTAATCGCCCGAGATTGCGATGCCCGCGCTTCGTGCATATCTGTTAACCATGGGCCAATTAATCCCCACGACACTGTTGCTAATGCTTTTTCACTGTTGCTGTCTTTGCCAGTACGGTCATGTGCACGCACTATATAAATCGGATTTGTCGGCGCGATATTCCAATTCAGTGGAAGTGAGGATTCAGGAGAAGTGCCGGTGACCTCGAACTGCTCCATGAGTTCGCGCATATCGGCTGTTTGCGCATAACGACCACACATAATTCAAGGGTATCGCAGGTATCGCCACGGGTTAGAATAAGGCGATGACAAACAACGCTCACTGGCCAGCGATTTATCGCGGCGCAACACCAGTTGATATCAGCGTTGTCATTCCAGGATCCAAATCAGTTACCAACCGTGCTCTGATTTTGGCCGCCCAAGCAAAGAGCCCCTCAACATTGCGCCGTCCGCTTATTTCACGTGACAGTGAATTAATGGTTGCTGGCTTAAAAGCACTTGGAATCGGAATCGATGAGACCACAGAGGTTGTCGATGGAAACGAAGAGTTGCAATGGATTGTTACACCAGCGCCAATGCGTGGTGGCGTGCGGGTAGATGTGGGAAATGCCGGAACTGTCATGCGCTTCTTGCCTCCACTGGCCGCCCTTGCAGACGGTGCAGTTATTTTTGATGGCGACCCACGATCATACGAACGTCCGCTAGGACCAGTAATCAAAGCACTTGAAGAGCTTGGCGTAGTTATTGATCATGAAGATCGCTACAGCTTGCCATTGACATTAAATGGCACTGGAAAAGTTGGTGGCGGAGAAATAACTATCGATGCCAGCGAATCCAGCCAGTTTCTCTCAGCGCTACTTTTAGTGGCACCAAGTTTTACTAATGGAATAACCGTGAAACACAAAGGTGGTTCATTGCCATCGATGCCGCACATTGAAATGACGGTTGACATGCTGCGCCAATTTGGAGCAACGGTAACGGTTGATTCAGTTGCGCAAACATGGAGTGTTAAGCCTGGCGCACTACACGGCGTGGATTTAGTAATCGAACCAGATCTTTCTAACGCCTCGCCATTTCTTTCAATTGCAATGGTGTGTGGTGGGCGAGTATCAATTGCGGATTGGCCGACCAAAACCACACAACCTGGGGATCAGTTGCGAACAATCCTTGCGGACATGGGTGCGCAATTTTCCTTTGGTGATAACGGTCTAACAATTATTGGCACCGGAAAAATTCATGGCATTGACGTGGATTTACATGATGTTGGTGAATTAACCCCCTCCATTGCCGCATTGGCCGCACTTGCCGATTCACCATCGTATTTGCGCGGGATCGGCCATCTACGCAAACACGAAACTGATCGTTTAGCTGCGCTAACTCGCGAAATAAACGCCTTAGGTGGCAATGTCGTAGAAGAGGAAACAGCATTACATATATCTCCAGCACCATTACACGGCGGGGTTTTTCACACATATGACGATCACCGATTAGCAACAGCTGGTGCGGTATTAGGCCTAGTGGTTGAAGGAATCGAAGTGGAAAACATTGCAACTACCCGCAAAACTTTGCCAGATTTTCCAGGGCTGTGGAGTTCGCTTTTACTATGAGTCCTCGCGAATACGATGAATCAGATGCGCGAGTTCGCCCATCACGCAGCACTCGTCCACGAAGTAAAGACCGTCCATCACACAGTGATGCAATATCAGCCTTAGTAACAACAGTTGATCGTGGCCGCCAGACCTGTATTACTGAAGATGGAACCATTCTTACAGCAATGCGTGCGCGCGAACTTGGACCAAAATCAGTTGTTACAGGCGATAATGTTTCTATCGTCGGAGACGTTACGGGATCTGAAGGATCTCTTGCCAGAATCGTTGCGGTGCAAGAGCGTCGTAATTCCTTAAGTCGCACCGTTGATGATGCCGCGCAAGTAGAGCGCACAATCGTTGCAAATATTGATCAACTAGTAATCGTTGTTGCAGCGGCTAACCCAGAGCCTCGACGCAATCTGATTGATCGTTTCTTGGTTTCGGCATTTACCGAAGGAATCGTTCCAAAGATTGTTGTTACCAAAACAGATATCAGCGAAGTCCCTCCATTTCTTGCTGAATATGCTGAACTTGATATTGAAATCATTCATACCGCAATCAAGAGTGATTCACGTGCTAAGGATTTAGAAAAGTTGCACCAAGTTCTGGAAGGCAAAATCTCTGTTTTAGTTGGGCACTCTGGAGTTGGTAAATCAACACTTATTAATGCACTCGTGCCAGAAGCCGATCGTGTTACAGGTGATGTAAATGAAGCAACCGGTCGCGGTCGTCATACTTCTTCTAGTGCGATTGCTTTACCTCTTGTCGATAGTGATGGCTGGATTATTGATACACCTGGTATTCGTGCCTTTGGTTTAAGTCATATTGATAATCAGCGAATTGTTGATGCTTTTAGTGATCTTTCTGAAGTAGCCGCAAACTGCCTGTCCAACTGTTCGCACTCAGAAAGCTCCTGCACATTAGATGCATGGGCTAGCCCTGATGGGGTTGCCAATCCCCACCGAACTGCACGTCTAGCAAGCCTTCGCTCATTGTTAGCGGTCAAGGATTCCCCGGCACCCGTACTTGAGGATTAATCTCACCTTTTATTCAGAGCCAAGTCGCTTTTTAAAGCAGGGCAATTTACTGCAACGCAATAGACTTACTGCATTATGAACGCTGGTATCAATTCATTGGATCTAGGTGATGATCTAGCACTCGCGCACGCATTAGCTGATCTGGCTGATGCAATTTCTCTTGATCGTTACCAGGCCCAGGATTTAATAATTACAACTAAGCCCGATAACACACCTGTAACTGATGCCGATCGCGCTGTTGAAACTGCAATTAGAGAAGCTTTAGCAACGCACCGCCAATCTGATGGATTAGTTGGTGAAGAGTTTGGAAGCGATAAGGGAACATCTGGTCGGTATTGGGTAATTGATCCAATTGATGGAACAAAAAACTTTATGCGCGGTGT
>CAIJHZ010000152.1 GCA_903820565.1 uncultured Actinomycetes bacterium | reverse complement strand
TGGTTTTTGCTGACAGTGAAGTAACAATCGGTGCTGATGCAATTGAAGCATTGCAGATCAATGATGTTATTTTTGATGTGGCGGTAAATCCTGACCGAGGTTACGCGTTGAGCATCCGCGGTATTGCCCGTGAAGTTGCGGGTTCTTTAGGGTTAAAGTTCACAGACCCTGTTGATGCTCTGCGTACCTTAAAATTTGAAGAAACAGGTAAAGGCGTAAGTGCAAAGATCGCAGATAAATCAACGGCCTCAGTCTTTTATCTGCGTACCTTGTCTAATTTTGATCCAAAGGCAACAACGCCTATCTGGATGCGCCGTCGTATTGAAAAGATGGGTATGCGCTCTATTTCCTTGGTTGTCGATGTCACCAATTATGTGATGTTAGAACTTGGTCAGCCGCTGCACGCTTTTGATAAATCAAAGATCAAGGGTGGACTCACTGTAAAGCGATCAGGTAAAGCTCAAAAGTTTGTGACTTTAGATGGTCAGGAGAGAACTCTGGATGCTGATGATTTGATGGTTAGTGATGACGATCAACCATTAGCACTTGCCGGAACAATGGGTGGTTTGTCTTCAGAAATTACAGAGACAACGACTGATATCGCACTAGAAGCGGTTCACTTCTGTCCAGTTTGTATCGCCAAGAACTCTCGCCGTCACAAGCTTTCATCTGAAGCCTCACGACGTTTAGAGCGAAGCGTTGATCCATCCTTGGCTGAGTTTGCATCTGCTCGCTTTGTTCAACTGCTGAGCGCTCATAGTTCCGCCCAACATGTTGCAACTGTGGTTGATGGAGAGCCTGTTTATGCACCACTAGTCACGATCGATCCGAGCTATGTATCCAAGACTTTGGGCTTTGAAATTCCAGCAAAGAAGGTTGCTGAGGTACTTCGTGTTATCGGATGTGATGTTGATGAGAAGAGTTTCACAGTAGATCCGCCATCATGGCGAGCAGATCTTCTAACGGCTGCAGACCTTACTGAAGAGGTAGCCCGCATGATCGGCTACGACAAGATTCCTTCTGTATTACCTCCACGTCCTTTACATGCGACATTGACGCCAACCCAAAAGCGTCGTCGCGCTGTTGCAACAATGCTTGCAAGCCGTGGCTTGGCCGAAGTACAGACTTTCCCCTTTACCAATCAAGCAACTATTGATTCCATGGGTTTTGTGGGAGAGCGTGCGGCTACATACAAGGTTGCAAACCCAATGTCAGAAGAGTTCCCATTAATGCGTGTTCACCTAGTTCCTGGACTAATTGAAGTTGCTCAACGCAATATCAGCCGTGGCGCCAAGGATTTTGCGATCTTTGAGATGGGTTCTATCTTCCGTAGTTCTCAAAAGTTGGTTGCAGCTATTTCTCCGGATCTGTCAAAGCGCCCTGGACAAAAGATAATCGATGAAATTGTTGCAAGCGTTCCACCACAGGGATATCACGTTGCAGGTTTGCTAGTCGGTAAAACTGAGAATGAGAATTGGCAAGGCAAAGCTCGTCCCTACAACTGGCAAGATGCGATCGCATATGCTCAAGATATTTTGGCTCTGTGTAATCTTGAATGGACAGTAGCGCGGTCTGATCTAGCCCCATGGCATCCAGGTCGTTGCGCAGAGTTAATTGTTAATGGAAAAGCTGTTGCACATGCTGGTGAGCTTCACCCGCGCATAGTTGCCGCCTATGACCTGCCTGCACGATCAGTGGCATTTGCTCTTGCGCTAAGTGCACTCCCTGATTCGGCGCTAGTTCGACCAACAATTGTTGGCACAATGCCAGCTGCTGTTCAAGATGTTGCCCTAATCGTTGAATCAACTGTAAGCGCGGCAGATATTGAAGGTGCCCTACGCGAAGGCGCAGGGGAGTTGCTTGAAACGATTACCTTGTTTGATCGCTACGACAAGATAGGAGATGGCAAGATCTCTCTGGCCTTCACCCTTGTTTTCCGTGCCCAGGATCGCACCCTGACTGGTGAAGAGGTTTCGGCCATGCGTGAGGCAGCTACGGCTGTTGCGGCTGCCAAGTACGGAGCTGTTGTTCGTACCGCATAATTATGCATAAGATTGCATAATTATAGAATATCCCTTACCCTTGGTCTATGAAAACAGCGGTCATTGGTGCCAGCGGGTATGCAGGCGGGGAGCTTCTAAGGTTGCTCGCTATCCATCCACATTTTGAAGTCACAGTCGTTAGCGCCTACTCAAATGCAGGGGAGCAGGTCACAACCGTTCATCCGCAGCTTCAAAGTTATGCAGGCAGAAGTTTTGTATCATCCGATTCAATCGATTTCTCAACACTTGAGTTGGTTTTTCTCGCACTTCCTCATGGTGAATCAGCCGCATTGGTTGAAAAGATCCCAGCGGGCGTGAAGATCGTTGACCTAGGCGCAGATTTTAGATTAGAAGACCCTACTCAATGGGAGAAATATTACGGTGGCAAGCATGCTGGGGCGTGGGTGTATGGATTACCTGAGATTGCCGCAGATCAACGCGAGGCAATTAAGAAAGAAAGCAAAGTTGCAAATCCAGGCTGCTATGCGACTTCAATTTCACTTGGAATAGCACCTGCCCTGCATCTAATCGATGTTTCAGACATTGTCGTTGTCGCAGCATCAGGTACAACAGGCGCTGGACGCAGTGCAAAGATAAATTTAATAGGTAGTGAAGTAATGGGATCACTTACCTCTTATAAATTCGGTGGAGTTCATCAACATACACCTGAGATTGAACAGGCGTTGTCTGCCGTCGCGCAAAAACCAGCAAAGATTTCTTTCACGCCTATTCTCGCCCCTATGCCACGGGGAATCCTGGCGACCATAACGGCGAAAATAAATTCACCATTTACTACTCAGCAGGCACACGATCTCTTCTTGAAGCACTATGACTCAGAATTCTTTGTTGATGTTTTGCCTATAGGACAAATGCCTAAGACAAGTGCTGTCTCCGGAAGCAATAAGGTTCAGATACAGGTAGCAGTTGATGAACATACAAATCGTCTAGTTGTTTCTGTTGCAATTGATAATCTTGGAAAAGGCGCTGCGGGACAAGCTATTCAGAACGCCAATTTGATCTGTGGAATCGCAGAAATTAGTGGACTTGCGCTAGATGGAATCGGCGCATGAAGTTACCAAAAGGTTTTGCATCTGGTTCTATTGCAGCGGGCTTAAAGAGCAGCGGAGCACTGGATCTAACGATTATTCAGAATTTAGGTCCTAACTTTGATTCGGCCGCTGTTTTTACTAGTAACAAGATTGTGGCTGCCCCGGTTATCTGGTCACGCCAAGTCGCAAAGGGCGGGGTTGTTCGCGCTGCTGTTCTAAACAGTGGCGGTGCGAACGCTTGCACGGGACCACAAGGCTTTGCTGATACACATAAAACTGCAGAGCATGTTGGTTCATTACTAAATGTTTCAGCAGGTGAAGTAATTGTGTGTTCAACAGGACTCATCGGAGAGCTTTTGCCGATGGGCAAGATTTTAAAGGGTCTTGATTCGATTGCTCCTGTTCTGGCTCATGATGGCTTGGAAACAAGTGCGCGTGCGATTATGACAACAGATTCAGTCCCAAAAATTGCTACTGCCTCACACAGTGGTGTTGAGTTTGCGGGGATTGCCAAGGGTGCTGGAATGTTGGCCCCAGCACTGGCGACAATGCTTTCTGTGGTAATGACGGATGCAATTGTCTCCCAAAATGTTCAGGAAATTTTTGCACGTGCTACTGATCGTACTTTCAATCGCATTGATTCTGATGGTTGCACATCAACTAACGACACAGTTTTGTTTATGTCATCAGGTGCTAGTGGGGTTGAAATCTCAGATGATCGTCTTGAAGAGTTGCTGATGCAAATATGTGGATCTTTGGCTACACAATTGATCGCAGATGCTGAAGGTTCGACAAAGTCAGTCGAGATTTCAGTAATTAATGCTATGTCGGAAGTAGATGCCGTATCTATCGGTCGGGCTTGTGCTCGTAACAATTTATTGAAGGCTGCAATATTCGGTGGTGATCCAAACTGGGGACGTGTGCTTGCGGCAGTTGGCACAGCAGATGCGCAAATGGATCCATTGGCAATTGATGTGACATTAAATGGTGTTCAGGTCTGCACGAACAGCGCACCTGATGCTGATAAATCAACTGTCAACTTTGCTCCTCGCTTAGTCCAGATTGTTATCGACCTCAAAATTGGCTCCCATAGCGCCACGATTAAGACAAATGATCTTTCCCATGATTATGTCCACGAGAATTCGGCGTATGCAACATGATCGTCGTTAAGTTTGGTGGCCATGCCATGGAGGATGAGAACGGTAACTTTGCCAAAGCTATCTCTGCTGCTCTAAAGGCAGGGGAGCAGGTAGTGGTAGTCCATGGTGGTGGCCCACAAATCGATGCTGCGCTAAAAGCTAAAGAGATCACCAGTGAATGGATTGGTGGCTTCAGAGTCACAACGCAAGAGATTTTTGATGTGGTGGAAGATGTATTGGTCAATCATGTCGGTATCGAAGTTGCAGCCACTCTCGGTAAAGCTGGAATCAAGGCACAAGCTATGTCGGCGCGCACATTGCCAACTTTGATTGCCAATCGACGAACACAATTAATTGATGGCACACTGGTTGATCTTGGACTTGTTGGCAATGTACAGCGGGTAAACCCATCTGCACTTCTTGAGTTACTAGACCAAGGGATTGTGCCGGTTGTCGCGCCCGTTTCATCTGATGAAGATATGACAACAGGATTGAATGTGAACGCTGATTTTGCCGCCGCTGCCATTGCTGCAGCTTTAGGAGCCTCTTCATTAATAGTAATGACTGATGTGGCAGGAATTTACCGAAACTGGCCGGATAAAAAGTCACTTATTGAATCGATTTCGGCACTGGAACTTGAATCAATTAAGTCAGGATTCGCAGAAGGAATGGCTCCTAAGGTGCAGGCTGCGTTGGATGCACTTTCATTTGGCGCTAAAGCAGTTCGAATTATTGATGGAACAGATCCCGATAGCTTTGCATCAGCACTTGCTGGTCAAGGCGGAACGTTGGTGGTTGCATGACTAACAAAAAGTATTTGACGCGTTGGAATAGTTCATTGCAAAACAACTATGGGAAACCCTCCATCACATTAGTTAAGGGCACGGGGATACTTGTCACTGATGCTGACGGAGAGACCTACATGGATTTCCTTGGGGGCATTGCAACTAGTATCTTGGGTCACGCACACCCTTCGATTGTTAAGGCTGTGACAAAGCAGGTATCAACTCTGAGTCATGTCAGTAACTTTTATGCCCACCCAAATGCGATTGCACTGGCTGAAAAGTTAACGAAAATGACTGGTGACAAGAATGCGAAAGTGTTTTTCTGCCAGTCTGGTGCGGAAGCTAATGAAGCAGCGCTCAAGCTTTCACGTCGAACAGGAAAAGTTCGAGTTGTGGCAGCCCAAGGTGCTTTTCACGGACGCACGATGGGTGCTCTCTCATTAACCGGTCAACCTTCCAAGCGTGAACCATTCTTGCCACTAATCAAAGGCGTGAAACACGTTCCCTATGGCGATATCGATGCGATGCGCAAAGCGGTGAGTAAGAAAACTGCAATGGTAATTATTGAACCCATTATGGGAGAAGCTGGAGTAATTGTTCCGCCTCAGGATTACCTGCACCAACTGCGTCAGATCTGTGACAAGAATGGAGCACTACTTGTTATAGACGCCGTGCAAACTGGTATGGGGCGAACTGGTGATTGGTTCGGATATGAATACTCTGGGATCAAACCCGATGTCATCACGTTGGCAAAAGGTTTAGGCGGCGGACTACCTCTGGGAGCGATGATCGCATTGGGAAAAGCCGCAGATCTATTTCAACCAGGAGATCATGGTTCAACATTTGGCGGTAATCCAGTAACAACAGCAGCTGGTTTAGCTGCGATTGATTTTATTGAAGCTAAGGGAATTCTTAGCAAGGTAGAAAGGCAAGGCGCACACTTGATCCAAGAAATTGCACTTATCCCAGGAGTGAAAGAGGTACGTGGTGCCGGCTTGTTACTTGGAATTGAGTTGGAATCACTTAAAGCATCTGATGTGTCTGATGCAATGCGAGATGCTGGAGTTCTAGTCAATGCTGCAAATCCAACGACAATAAGAATTGCACCTGCCTTGATAGTTACTGATGCGCAGATCGCCAAGTTTATTTCTACCATCCGAAAGGTGATTGCAGATGCCAAGTAATGCTCAATCAGTTTCTGCTCGCAGAGCTAAAGCAATTGCATTAATTCAATCGGGCCAAGTGCACTCACAATCAGATCTCGTACTGCTTTTAAAGAAAGCTGGTTACAAAGTCACGCAAGCAACTGCCAGTCGCGACCTTGAAGAGATTGGCGCTGTTCGTGCTCGGAATAAAAATGGCGAAAGCACCTATCAAATACGTGAAAGTTCAGATGATGCGATTGTTCGCAGTACCCCGCTTCCATCAAAGTTGATCTTGTCTGTTGATCACAGTGCAAATTTGGCTGTTATTCATACTCCTCCTGGGGCTGCACAGTTTTTGGCTAGTTCGCTAGACCATGCAGGGTTAACTGGGGTCATTGGCACCATTGCTGGCGACGACACGATTATTTTGGTATCCAAGAAAGCCACGGGCGGAGCCCTTTTAGCGAAAGAATTGCTCGCTTACGCACAAGCTGATGGAAAGAGGAAGTAATGGCTCTATGGGGCGGACGATTTGCGCAAGGACCTGAGGATTCAGTTTTTGCCCTGTCTAGAAGCGTGCACTTTGACTGGCGCTTAGCTCCTTATGATCTCCGCTCTTCTAAAGCTCACCTTGCAATCCTAAAAAAGAGCGGCCTGATCGCTTCTAAGGATGCCGAAGCGATCGCAAAGGCTCTGAATGAGTTGTCTACCGAAGTTACATCTGGAAAATTCGTAGCCATCGACTCAGATGAAGATGTTCATAGCGCTTTAGAACGCGGATTAACTGAAAAACTGGGTTCAGTCGGGGGAGCACTTCGCGCTGGTCGCTCCCGGAATGATCAGGTCACGACAGATTTAAGACTTTTTTCTATTGATCACATGCTAGAAATTGCCCGTTTGATTACTGCATTGCAAGTAGCGATCCTGGAAAAAGCCGCAGAGTATGTCAACGATCCTGCGCCAGGTTTTACTCATATTCAACATGCTCAGCCTGTCTCCTTTGGACATGAACTAGCAAAGCATGCACATGCTTTTGCTCGTGATCTAGGTCGAATCAATGATTGGTTGTCTCGTACATCTGTTAGCTCACTTGGTGCTGGTGCACTTGCAGGTTCATCTCTTGCACTCGAACCAGCATTTACCGCAAAGAATCTAGACTTTGAATCATCTTTTGCAAACAGCATCGATGCGGTCAGTGATCGTGATTATGTTGCTGAAGCCTTATTCATATGCGCAATGATTGGAAATCACCTTTCTCGAATTGGCGAAGAATGGACTTTGTGGTCTTCACAAGAGTTTGCCTGGGCAAAGGTTGCGGACGCATACTCAACGGGATCTTCAATCATGCCGCAGAAAAAGAATCCAGATATGGCAGAGCTGGCACGCGGTAAATCGGGTCGCCTGGTTGGAAATCTCATGAGTGTACTAACAATGCTTAAGGGTTTGCCATTTGCATACAACCGCGATTTGCAAGAGGACAAGGAGCCTTTGTTTGACAGTATCGACACATTGATGTTGGTACTGCCTGCACTTACCGGGATGATTGCAACAACAGATTTTGATCGAGAGAAGATGGCACTTGCCGCACCGGCTGGATTCTCACTTGCAACAGAAATCGCAGATTACTTGGCAAAGAAGAGTGTTCCCTTTGCCGATGCACACGATGCCGCAGGTAAATGTGTGGCAATGTGTGAAACATCTGGCCGTCAGTTACATCAATTAACTGATGCTGAATATATGCAGGCGCACCCACAACTAGATGGTGGAGTACGTGATGTGCTCACAGTCCATGGCGCAATCAATTCACGCACGACATCTGGTGGAACAGCCCCTGTTCTTGTAGCTGCACAAATCAAAGATGCTTTAGCCGCCAATGAAAAAACCGAGAAAGAAATTGCCAGCAAGCACAAGGCATTTTCAGAGATGATGAGCGCATGAACCTGATTGAAGATCTTCGCTGGCGTGGCTTATTGGCGCAGACAACGGATGAAAAAGCCTTGGTCGAAGCACTCAAGAAGCCAACAACTCTCTATGTGGGCTTTGATCCAACTGCGCCTTCACTTCACGCAGGTAACTTGGTTGTTCTCTTAGTTCTGCGTCGCTTCCAGTTAGCAGGACATAATCCAATTGCTTTAGTGGGTGGGGCTACAGGTTTAGTCGGTGATCCCAGCGGAAAGAATGAAGAGCGCACACTCAATAGCACCGAGATTGTTGAAGGATGGGTGAACCGCATTCGCAAGCAAGTTTCGGCGTTCCTAGATTTTGATGCTCCGAAAAATCCTGCAGCAGTTGTCAATAATCTTGATTGGACTTCACCACTGAGCGCAATTGAATTCTTGCGCGACATTGGAAAGCATTTTAGTGTTAACCAGATGTTGTCGAAAGACTCTGTGTCTGCTCGCCTTGAAGGCGGAGGAATTTCATACACAGAATTTTCTTATCAAGTTTTGCAATCGTATGATTTCTTAGAACTCTACCGACGCAACAATTGTACACTCCAAGTGGGCGGCTCTGATCAATGGGGAAACATCGTTGCTGGTCTTGATTTAATTCGTCGTGTCGAACAGGGGAGCGGTCATGCATTAACTGTTCCGTTGTTGATGAAAGCTGATGGAACTAAGTTTGGCAAGACTGCGGGTGGGTCTGTTTGGTTGGACCCAGAGATGACTTCGTCGTATGCCTTCTTCCAATTCTGGCTAAATAGCGATGACAAGGATGTTATTACCTTCCTTAAAGTATTTTCATTTAAATCTCATGAAGAGATTGCTGAACTTGAAAAATCACACAACGAAAACCCAGGATTACGTGAAGCACATCGCGCCCTTGCTCGAGAATTAACCTCACTTGTGCATTCAGAAGAGACAACACAACGTGTTGAAGCCGCTGCGCGCGCATTATTTGGACAAGGTGAACTTTCGGAATTAGATGAGGCAACACTTGCTTCAGCATTAGCTGAACTTCCGCGCACAACTGTTTCATCAAATGAAGAAATACCAACATGGGTTGATC
>CAIJHZ010000151.1 GCA_903820565.1 uncultured Actinomycetes bacterium | reverse complement strand
TTAACTGTGCCTGTTGCCATGTATTTATTTCCTTCGATATGTGGGTGTTTCGAGAAATCCTCGAATCACGGTCTTCCTCTTGCTCCAGCGATACCGATTATGCAAAACATGAAACGGGTACTGATTAAGCGTCCGACTGAGGTGAACTCTACCTCCTACCACCCCGTATGCCTAAAGCGGGGGTAGACAGTTTTAGGCTCAAGGGTGTGTAATTGAGGTGTTCACCAAGCAATTGGGACGCGAAAATGCCGCTGGGGAAGGTCGCATTGGGCGCATCTTGCTAGGAGAACCATGGAACGTTTAACCACGCCTTCAAACCGTCAGCAGGTTCGAGGTTTCTTAACTATTCATTCAGCACCCTCTGCGCTGCGCCACCATATTGATTGGGCGATCCAAACCGTCTTAGGTAATTGGATAAAGCTGTCATGGAATCCGCAACCATTGATGCCCGGAACTTTTCGCACACAACTGGAATTTCGTGGAGCACAAGGTGCGGCTGCCGAAATCGCAAGTTCGCTCCGAAGTTGGCATTACTTAAATTTTGAAGTTATTGAAGGCACTGAACTTGGGGGCGAGCTATTTCGTTTCACGCCACAGTTGGGAATACATCGCGCAGTTGTTGACCAATCCGGTGCGCTTTTAGTTAATGAAAACCAAATTAATGCAATTTTGGCGCAATCTTTTGACGAAGAAAGTATTCGCGAAGGGATTGCAGTAATGGTGGGAAATTCTTGGGAAAACGAACTCGATCGTTTTAGGAGTGTTGACCTTCAAGAAGTGCCTCGTCTCCGTGCAATCTAATTGCTAGTATTCAAACATGACTCAACTTAATGAAAGCCCAATAATCACCGTAGAACGCCGTAAAGCGGTAACCATAATTATTTCTGCTGTAATTCTTTCACTGGCTCTCGGTGGTGGATTAATGCGAGTTGGTTCAGGATTTGCATCGCGTAGTAGCGATGGCATTACTGTCACTGGGTCTGCAAAGACAACAGCTACTGCAGACAATGCAGTGTGGGTTCTCAATGTCTCACTTTCTTCTCCAACAGTTGCAACCGCTGTCAAAAAAGTTGATGCTGATGTTGCAGCGCTTTCGAATTATTTAACACAGGGTGGAATTCCAGCCACTGCCCTAACTCTTGGCGCTGTTTCAACATTTGCGAACGAGGAGTACAGCAACGGTAATGCAACTGGACGAGTTCTTTCCTACCGCGCTTCACGTGAAGTTACTGTTCGTTCAAAGGATGTTCAGTTAATTTCAAAGCTTAGCCAAGGAATCGGATCGCTACTTGCTACCGGTATCAATGCAAATAATTACGGTCCGCAGTATTACATTTCAAACTTGCCAGAACTTCGCCCACAGTTAATGGCTGAGGCGATGAAGGATGCGAAAATTCGTGCCGAAGCACTGACAAAGGCTGTTGGAGGAAATATCGGGGCGCTAGTAAATGTAAAGGCCGGCCCAATTCAGATTACAACTCCGGATTCAACAATGACCGCTGACTACGGCGCCTATGACACATCAACAATTGAAAAGACAGTTACCGCAACGGTTTCGGTGACGTTTAAGAGTTAATTCCTACAACGGAATATTGCCGTGGGATCCACGGCGGTGAGGTGCGTTAGCAATTGTTTTTGCTAGCGCACTTCGCGTTTGCGCAGGGCTTAACATTTCATCAACTGCGCCGATTTCAATTGCCTTTAATACTCCACCTGAAACCTTTTCATGCTCAGCGGCAAGTTCTAATTCCATTGATTCACGTTGTTCCGCGGGAATATCAGCTAACAAGCGACGATGGAGCACCCGCACCGCTGCAACCGCGCCCATGACTGAAACTTCGGCTTGCGGCCAGGCAAATACTCGGGTTGCACCCAATGACTTTGAATTCATCGCCACATATGCGCCGCCGTATGCACGACGAGTAATCAAGGTAACCCGAGGTATCACTGCTTCACCAAATGCGTGCAATAACTTTGCACCTCTGCGTACCGCACCTTCCCACTCTTGTCCTGCACCCGGCAAGAACCCCTGAACATCTGCAATAACAATCAGTGGAATTCCAAAGGCATCACATGTGCGCACAAATCGAGCCGCCTTTTCACCGGCAGCTGCATCTAGAACTCCGGCAAGGTGTGCTGGATTATTTGCCAAGACTCCAACAGTTGCGCCACCTAACCTTCCTAAAATCGTTGTCATGTTAGGGGCCCACATGGATAGCAGTTCGATATGTTCAGAATCTTTATCAAGGATCGCATCAACTAATGGATGAACTTCGTATGTACGAACTTTTAGTTCTGGGACAAAGATTGATAAATCAATATCTTCAACGTTTTCATTCATAAATCCCTGATTAGCAAAAAGCGCTGTCAAAACGCGAATATCTTCAAATGCTTCATCTTCGCTTGCAGCAATAACATGGGCCAGACCGCTATTTTTCTTGTGTGCTTCGGGGCCACCTAATAGCGCCATATCAATATCTTCGCCAGTAACACTTTTCACAACATCAGGACCTGTAACAAATATGCGACCTTCGGGTGCCAGGACAACAACATCAGTCAAAGCAGGACCATATGCACCGCCACCTGCAGTTGGCCCCAGCACTAAAGACAATTGTGGAATGCGACCACTTGCCGAAATCATTGATTGAAAAACTTCACCAAATGCATCTAAGGATGCAACACCATCACTCAGCCGTGCTCCGCCACTGTGCCAGATACCAATAATTGGCACCTGTGCTCCCATCGCCGCTTTATAAGCAGAAACAATTACTTTTGATCCATCAACACCTAGTGCTCCGCTTTTAATCGTTGCATCAGATGCAAAAATGACAACTTTGTTGCCCTTCACGGTGGCGGTAACAGCAATCATTCCGCATTCTGTACGGGGGATTAGAAATTCAAATTTTCCATCATCAACTAATCGGGCAATCCGCGAAATTGGATCGCGTGGATCATGGGATGTTGGTGACATTTATAAACTCTTAAATACCAATACAACGTTGTGACCACCAAAACCAAATGAATCATTGAGTGCTGCAATATCTCCGGCAGGTAATGCGCGTGGCTTATCGCGTACAACATCGACCGTAACTGCAGGATCTAGTTCGTCGATATTGATCGTTGGGGGAGCCATACGATCTTGCAATGTCTTTACGATAAAGACAGATTCAATTGCTCCGGCGCCACCAAGTAAGTGACCTGTCATCGATTTAGTTGCAGAAACGGCAACATGGTCAGCATCATTTCCAAGAGCTGCTCGCAAAGCATTTGCTTCTGCCACATCCCCTGCAGGGGTCGAAGTAGCGTGGGCATTTAAGTGAACAATGTCGGCAGTTGTTAATTCAGCATCGCGTAAGGCGAACTTCACGGCACGTTGCACACCAGCGCCCGATGGGTCAGGTGCAGCAATGTGATAACCATCAGATGACAAACCTTGTCCTGCAATTTCACAATAAATTGTTGCACCGCGCGCTTTAGCGTGTTCGAATTCTTCAAGAACGAGAATTGCGCCACCTTCGCCCAACACAAATCCATCACGATTTAGATCGTATGGTCGTGATGCGCGAGCAGGATCATCGTTGCGTGTAGACAAAGCTTTCATCGCGGCAAAGGCAGCCATAGGCAGTGCGTGACATGCAGCTTCAACGCCACCAGTTACAACAATATCTGCGCGGTTATTGCGGATCATCTCGAACGCATAACCAATTGCTTCGGCCCCAGATGCGCATGCACTAACTGGTGTATGAATTCCCGCCTGTGCTTTTAATTCGAGACCAATGTTTGCAGCTGGCCCATTTGGCATCAGCATTGGGACGGTGTGCGGACTGACTAAACGCGCACCCTTGGTATTCAAGATGTCGTATTGTTCCAGCAGGGTCGTAACTCCGCCGATACCTGAAGCGACTACAACACCCAGGCGCTCCCTATCTATTTCTGGAGATCCTGCATCTTTCCATGCCTCACGCGATGCGATCATTCCAAATTGTTCTGATCGATCCAGGCGTCTTAACTCAACGCGCTCCATTTGTTCGGCCGGTTCAACAGCAACGCGCGCTGCGAAGGTCACCGGGATTGTCTGTGCCCAATCTTCGGTTAGTGATCGCACGCCACTTTTACCAGCCAAGAGGCCAGCCCACGTTGTTGTTACATCTCCACCCAGTGGAGTAGTTGCACCAAGTCCAGTGACAACAACGCGGCGACGGGTCATTGATTAAAAACTTACTTTGATGCGTTAACTATGAAATTAACTGCGTCTGCAACTGTTACTAAATCTGTAACGCTCTCATCCGGAATCTTTACTCCGAAACGCTCTTCTGCTGCCACGACAACTTCAACCATACTGAGTGAATCAACATCTAGATCGTCAGTGAAGTTCTTATCCATTTCAACTGATGCAGCGGGGATACCAGCTACTTCTTCAACGATTTCCTTGAGTCCTGCAAGTACATCTGCTTGTGCAAGTGCCATGGTCTTTATGTCCTCTTCTAGATTGATCGGGCGTGCAAGGTGTTTATTGTGTATCAAGTCCGCTCTTACTTACGAGTATTGCACGCCGTAAGTGGCGTAAATCTCAATATTTTTTATGGCTTAGGCGGAAGTTCAACAACCTGCCCTGCGTACACCAGACCTGCGCCATAGCCGATAAGTAACGCCAATTTTCCATGCAATTCGGGATGCTCTTCCAAAATTCGATCCATAGCTAAAGGAATTGATGCAGCAGAAGTATTTCCGTTTGTACGAATGTCATCTGCAATCAAAACAGAATCTGGAATCTTCATTTCTTTTGCCATAGTTTCGATAATTCGAATATTTGCTTGGTGGGGAATAAATGCACCAAGTTCATCAACAGAAACTCCTGCTGCTTCAAGTGCTTTCAAACCAACTTTGCTCATCGAATAAACTGCCCAACGAAATACAACTTGTCCTTGCTGTGAAATATTTGGCCAACCAAGTTCGCCTACGCCTTTAGCGGGATTCTTTTTATACTCTAGAAAAGATGGAGTTAACGTAATTGCATCACGAGAATCCGCATCTGATCCCCAAATAGTTTGTCCAATTCGAGGTTGATCACTGTTTCCAATAATTACCGCTCCAGCCCCATCGGCAAAGATGAATGCTGTAGCACGATCATCGGAATCTGTGTAGTCGGACAACTTTTCTACACCAATTACCAATACATTTTTTGATGTTCCAGACCTAACCAAGTCACTTGCCATTGCTACGCCGTAGCAAAAACCAGCACAGGCCGCGCTGATATCAAAGGCTGCAGCTTTTGGATTTCCAAGTTCATTAATTAACTCGGTTGCCGCACTTGGTGCCTGAAATGGATAGGAAATCGTGGCAAGAATTACAGTATCGATGTCGGTAATAGTTAACTTGGCTCTTTTTAGCGCCATTTCACATGCCGCTTTAGCCATCGAAATTACGGTTTCATCATCACTTGCAAAGCGACGTGATTCAATTCCTGTGCGCTGCTGAATCCACTCATCGGTTGATTCGATGCGATCAACAATTTCTGAGTTTGGGACTTCGCGCTTGGGGCGGTAGGTACCAACAGACAAAATTCTGCTGTGACCTGTTGGTGCAACTGTGATGCTCATGCGTGCCTTCCTGCAAACTCTCGTGCTGTTTGCACATCATCTGCGCTCTTTAAAGCAAAGGTTTCAATTTCACTTGCAGCGCGCTTAAGTAAGCCAACCAGAGTTCCGGCTGGTGGTAGTTCAATGACACCCGTAACACCTAGAGATTTCAAAGTTTCCATACATAAATCCCAGCGCACCGGGTTAGCGATTTGATTGACGATTCTGTTGAGAACCTCTGCACCATCTATTACTACCTGGCCATCCTTATTGGAAATTACTTGAATCGAAACAGGATGAGTTGCTATTAATGATGCAAAATCACGAACAGGCGGCACCGCCGCTTGCATATAGTGCGTATGAAATGCTCCTGCAACAGCTAGTGCTCGAACGCGTGCACCTGCAGGGGGATTCTCATTTAATGCTTCAAGTGCTTGCAGATCACCGGCAGCAACAATTTGCCCAGCGCCATTGTCATTTGCGGCCACTAATTTCAGTGCTGCAATTGCTGTCAAGACTTCGGTGCGATCTCCACCAAGAACCGCCGACATTCCAGCAGGGGATATAGCTGCCGCCTTTGCCATCTCAATTCCGCGTGCACGAACAATTCGTAGCGCATCACTCTCAGAGATTGCACCCGATAGGGCCGCCGCCGTTAACTCACCAACAGAATGGCCTGAAGTAACTGAAAAACTCTTGCTTCCTAATGCATGAGCACCGAGCAATGATGCAGCAACGATTAATGGTTGGGCATTGGCGGTGTCTTTAATTTCATCTGCATCAGCATCAGTTCCAAGGTGCAATAAATCCAAGTCGATAGCAGCTGACCACGAAACGATTAGTTCTTTAAGAGATGGATCATGAATCCAACTGTTAAGCATTCCTGGAGTTTGCGAACCTTGTCCAGGAGCGATGATTGCGAGCACATGTAGATATTAGTGCGCTTGCTTACTTACTATCTAGTACGGGACACCAGCCAAACAAGCACGCTGTGTTCAGGAACCTCTACCGTGGAAGATGGCGCAGCAATTACTGGCTCGTACGTTGCTACATTCTTTGATGCATCAAAAATACACCTAAAAGTTTCGCCCCAACTGGCATCAGGTAATGTGAAAGTAGTTACCTCTCGTGAAGAATTAAGCATGAGCAACAAACCTTTTGTGGGATCAGCTTCAACAAATACGGTGATGCTGCGCTTTTCTTCATCACGCCAGTGATCATCACTCATTTCATTTCCACCAAGTGAAAACCAGGCTATATCTTTACGGTTGGTGCCTTCATCAACTGTGCCTGTAAAAAACTCTGAAGTTACATCGGCTAGGTAGGTATCTCGAATTTGGGCTAGAGATTGCACTGCAGCCAGCATGTCTGCTTGCTCATCATCTAACTGCCATGGCAGTGCCCAACCTCCATTAAATGCTTGATCGCTTTCAAGGTCGTGCGTGCTTGGTAGTGAGTAACCATTATTAGAACCACTTTGAGTTCGGCTAACTTCATCGCCCATATTGAGCATTGGAACACCAGATGACAACATCAAGGTTGCAAGCAAAGATTTCTTAATGCGATTTCGGATCACATTGATTCCAGCATCCATTGATTCGCCTTCGTGGCCCACATTCCACGAGCGATTTGAATCGCTTCCATCTTGATTGTTTTCACCATTCATTTCATTATGTTTGTGGCTATAAGTAACTATGTCATGAATTGTGAATCCATCGTGGGCAGCAATAAAGTTAATTGACGATGTCGGGCCTCGGTAGTAAAACACATTGCTAGAACCACTGATGCTTGAAGCAATATCTGAAACACCTTCACCAAATCCACGTGCTAAATCACCTAACCAGAACTGGCGAACCGAGTCGCGATAGGCATCGTTCCATTCACGCCAAGGGTGCGGAAAATCTCCCAGTGAATAGCGGGAAATATCCCACGGTTCGGCGATCATTTTAAAGTTACGCAAAACTGAATCGGCACCAATTGCTGACATAAGCGATGAGTTAAAGGCGCTATCACTTGTGTATAGGGCTGTTGTTAAATCAAAACGAAAACCATCAACACCAATGACTTCAATCCACCAACGTAGCGAATCAACTATTTGGCGAACTGCATGTGGCTGACTTGCAGCAAAGGTATTTCCGCAACCAGTAACATCTAGATAATTGCCGCTGGAATCTTGACGGTAATAGGCGTGATTATCAATTCCTTTATATGAAAGTGTTGGTCCATCAACTCCACCTTCGGCGGTGTGGTTGTAGACAACATCTAAGATCACTTCGATTCCAGCTGCATGAAGTTGATCAACTGCCCATTGCAATTCGGCAATTGGATCTTCTGTACAGGCATAGGCACGGTGCGGTGCGGTAAATAGGAGCGAGTTGTATCCCCAATGATTTATCCGCCCTCGACTATAAATCGCTGGTTCTGTAATTGATTGGGCAATCGGAAGTAATTCAATTGCTGTAACCCCAATTGATTTCAAATGAGCAAGGGTGCTTGGATGACCTAACGCTTTATATGTTCCGCGTTCCTTTTCAGGAATTTCATTATTAAAAGCTGTTAACCCTTTAACGTGTGCTTCATAGATAACTGTCTTAGCCCACGGAACTAAGGGCCGTTCGATTTCACGAGGAGCATGATCAGTAACAACCGAATACGGAACTTTGCCTGCGCTATCTCGTGAATCACGCGTATTTAAATCGCCGGCGCCGTATGGATCAGTTGCAACGTGGCCATATATTTCAGGCGAGTAGGTCAGATCCCCAGCGATTACATGTGCGTACGGGTCAAGCAATAATTTGGCTGCATTAAAGCGGACTCCGTTTTCTGGAAGCCAAGGACCATAAACGCGATACCCATAGCGTTGACCAGGGCGTACCCCTGCTAAATATCCGTGCCAGATCGGTCCGTTTCGATGAGACATCGCAAAGCGTGTTTCAACCATCGCGCCGTTGACTTCATTAAATAGGCATAGTTCGATCGCATCTGCCGCGTTACTCCAGATTGCAAAGTTGGTTCCGCCTTCAGTGACGGTAGAGCCAAGGGTGCGGGGATCTGCAGGAAGCATGGCGATATCTTGCCGTTAAATGAAGAAAATTTCTTGATTATGAGACGTGGGCTTCGTTAACTTCTTCTAAATCCCAGTGTGATTGTGGTGAAAATTCAGGGTAATACATAGTTCCCAATTCATCGGATTGGCGTTTAAAAATAACCTTAAAGAGTTCAACGCTCATCAACAGCAAAGCAGCGGGGAATAGGTCGAATGAGCGTTTAAAGAACCATGGCGTGCCATTTCGCAGCATCCATATAACTGATGACTTTTTACTTGTCACCGGTATTTCTTCAATAGCAATGGGGTCGATCCTCCAATTACATCGCAATAAAATATCTCGAAAATGAGTGGCCATTATTTGATGCCCGTATTTGCTTGGATGCATCCGATCTACATGCCAAACTTTTCGTTCATAAATGTCTTGGATGGAACGAGTCAAAAGAATCTGAGCATTGAATTCACGTCCAACGGAATGAATCACTCGATTTACGGCATTAACGCGACGACATAAAACCTGTCCGAGTAGTTTTGGCAGGGGAACTATCCGTGTTGGGTCGTGGAGTTGTAGCAGCAGAATCTCTGCGCCAGATTTCTTTAACTCATAAATAGTTGTCCGTAGATTCTGATGTAATTTATTCGGGTCAAATCCATTGCGTAGAGCATCATTGCCACCAACGATGACCGCGGCAATATCCGGTTTGAACATTAAGGCTTTAGGAAGCTGATCCTCAAGCACTTCTGCTGATTGAGCACCAGGACGCGAAAGGTTTATATAGACAAGCGGATCTTGAAAGTGTTTTGCTAAGTAGTAACCCCAGCCTTTTGTTACGCCATTCTTGTCACTATCACCGACGCCTGAAGCCGCGCTATCTCCTAAAATTGCGAAGGTAGCAACTCTCTCCATTTTTATGCAGCCCTTAACCTTTTCTGGATGGCACTTACTTCGTGACCTGCACCATGTAAGCGAAGCATCATCATTAAAGTAGAGCTCCATGGATAATTTTCAGCCTGATGCTGGCAACGAATTGGCATAGCCCTGTCGGCAGCGTTGTAACCAAGAACTGCCTGGATGGCTTTTGCAAAGGATTTCGGATCGTTTTCGGCCACAGCACCTACTGGTTCATTTGAATTAAGAAGTAAGAATTCGCCAACAGCGCTAGTTGATGAAGCAACTACCGGTGTTCCAGAGGCAAGTGATTCAAGGGCAGCTAAGCAAAAAGTTTCGATAGGCCCTGGCGCAATAGAGACATCTGCACTTGCAATGATTTCCGCCAACATTTTTCGATCAACGATGTACCCCATAAAAGTTACAGGCAAGTCCTTGGAAATAGCCTTGAGATGTTTAAACATTGGCCCCATGCCAACATAAATCAATCGCGCATTTACGCCTGCTGCAAGTAATTCCTTGAGTGCAAGGATCGAATTT
>CAIJHZ010000150.1 GCA_903820565.1 uncultured Actinomycetes bacterium | reverse complement strand
GTCATTGATCCAGTAACAGAGCTAGCCGTCGTGTATTTGTAATTATCTAGATTAAGCATCCACACATCGGTACCAAGTTCTGCGCCAAACTCTTCCGCTAGCGCATCTTGAGGATTAGGAGAAACGATGGCTGAAACAGGAGGCGGATCTAATCGATAAATCGCAAGCCCTGGCTTGTACACAGCGCCATCTGTCTTTCGGCGATATTCAATCCAATAGCCAGCTTTACCATCACGAATAAAAATTGCTTTTATTCCATTGGCAAAATCACTTGGGGAAATCGTAACAACTTCAGATTGCCAGACTTGTTTGATTTGAGAATCATCCATGTACCCCATGCGCCACTGGTGGTAGGTATTTAAAGGTGATGTTGTATCAACATTTCCCATGACATCGATCGTGCCGCCATATTCAACAGCTTTGCATGTATCCGACCAGGCACCATCTTTGCCTCCGATTTCACAGCGCATAAAGTTTGTGTGACCTAAGCCAAAAGTATGTCCAAGCTCGTGAGAAATTACAAAGGATGAATCACTATCATGCAAAATTAATGTTCCGCTAACACTTTTTGGGCCACCTAGTCCCGCACGACCAGACCACACACACCCAGCTTTAGGTGCATACACAACTAAATAACGGTTGAAAGAGTTAGCAATACCCAAACGCCTATACGCCTCTGAGCGAATTGTCGTCATGAAATCAGAAGCCGCACTTCCGGTACAGGCCATTTTTGAAACTAGCGTGATGGGAGTGTCTAAAACTTTGCCGGATTTAAATGAAATTGTGCGATCTGTCGGAGCACCGACCATGGTTGTAAATTTTTTCCAGTCTGCATTTACTTCGGTGTCGATTACCCCTGCAATAGTTGCTGGATTACTAAGCGCAGTTGCCGCACCGTTCCAGGTGACTGCAACAACATCAATTACTCGTTCATCAATTGCAAATGCAGGTGACAATCCCAATGCAGTAAAACCAAATACTGCGGCGACAACGACGGCAATAAATCGGCGGCCAGATCTAAATACCGCAGTCAATGAACTCACCGATTTCATAGTGAGCATCCTAAATCTCCCATGCAGTATCGTCATGTCGATTGACCGCAAACACCTGATACCCAGCCAATTCAGGCTGGCCAAACCAACGCGCAGAATCTGTCCCACCCACCATTACGGCGGTTGCCATCGCATCACATAACCAACCTGCCGCGCCAACAACCGTTGCCGAAGCCGCACCAATAGCGATCAAGCCATTATGCGGATCGCGGATATGTGCGCCTCGTTCGTATGTTCCAGATGTCGCAATCGCGCCATCAGTAATTTCATACACCTTCACAACCTCTAACCGATTATCAGGATTTACAACACCAATTGACCACGGCTTTATTTCCTCGGCCGATGAATCAAACCAGCCACCACGCAACGCTAAATCTCCTGCAGCATTAACTTGCACATGCGGCACCCCGGCAGCAACCAACATATCCGCGCACTTATCCGCGGCCCATCCCTTTACTAATCCCGACGGATCAAATCCACCATCAACTGCCCAAGGGTCAAAAGCTCCGTCACTTAACCACTTTGCTTGTGCGCATAAATCCCACACTTCAATCACATCATCGGGGCACTGTTCGATTGCAACTTTCCCGCGACGCAGCCGCGTAACCCACGAACCATCTTTGTACGTTGAAAAATCTTCATCCACTTTTTCGCAGAAATCGGTAATTTGCTTCATGGCCAGATTTAAATCTGCATCACTGACAAACTGCGAATAACAATCCACATCCACAATTGTTCCCCACACCGGAAACTGTCGACGCAAATGATTCATGCAGCCAAACTTACTCGCTTACAAACCAGCGTTTGCGAGCGCTCCCTGCAATGACTTAAACCATCCATAGCTTGTGTATGAAGCACCTGATGCGCCTTGAATATTTGCACTCTGGGCATGCAATGTTTGCTGCTTCAAAATTGGAACCGCCATATTTGTGTAGCGATCATTTCGCCCACCTGGTGCCTGAACCGCAACGGCATCAGTGATTTTTCCATTAACTACCGTGATCTTTACCTGAACAGTTCCGTAATTAACAAAAATCGCTGGACCAGTAAAGGTTCCACTTTTT
>CAIJHZ010000149.1 GCA_903820565.1 uncultured Actinomycetes bacterium | reverse complement strand
GTACGTCAAAAATTGCACCAAGTGATATCGATATTTCACTTGCCAAGACCGGAGGCCCCAGTGGCGGGCTAGCTTTCGCGCTTGGCATAGTAGAACTGTTGACCCCCGAAAATATTTTGAAGGGACGAATTGTTGCAACAACCGGAACGATCGATGAGGAAGGCCGCGTCGGAAGTATTGGTGGAGTTGCCGAAAAGATCTTGGCTGCTAAAAAAGCTGGAGCCACAATCTTCATAGTTCCTGAGAGAAACTGCAGAGACCTTGCACCTAACATCGCAAAGATCCCAGATGGAATAAAAATAGCCGCAGTTTCCAGCCTAGAAGAAGCGATTTCGGCGCTCAATTCGAAACGTCCGCGCGGTTGCGCTAACTTAGGAGCATGATGAAAAAGCCCAGTCCGCTAGCCCTTACCTTCATAATTTTGGCAGTTATCGCCGGGGCGCTAGTCGCACTCAGCGGTGTCTATGTGGATTGGCTCTGGTTCAAATCAGTTGGCTTCACAGCTGTCTGGTCAACAGTTCTTACAACCAAGGTCGCGCTATTTATCGCATTTGGACTAATTACCTCATTGATCATTTCGCTAAATGTTTTCCTTGCCTTTCGCTCTCGCCCGTTTAACGTTTCAATGGCCATGGAATCTGACAACCTCGAACGTTATCGCGCAACCATTGATCCGATTCGCAAACTCGTCTTTGCCGGTGTTGTCGTGGTGCTCTTCTATTTCGGCGGTTCCAGCGGCGTACAACTCTGGAGCTCTTGGCTGCTCTTTAAGAACTCGACCGATTTCGGCGTTAAAGATCCACAGTTCAACATGGACATTTCATTCTTTGCTTTCCGCTTGCCGTTTTATCAAACGCTAATCGGTTGGGCAATCTCAACTTTAATTTTGGCAACACTTGCCAGCGCCGCAATTCACTATCTCTACGGCGGTCTGCGTCCACAACTTCGCAGTGATCGCACAACAGTTGCGGCACGCGTTCAACTCTCAGTTCTGTTGGGTTTGATTGTTCTAATAAAAGCTGTCGCATATTGGTTTGACCGTTTCGCACTTGCTCTCAAAGAGAGTCGATTAATCACAGGTCTTACCTATACCGATGTAAATGCAACTCTGCCCGCAAAATCTATTCTCGCGGCAATTGCTGTTATCTGTTCGCTGCTTTTCTTTGCAAATATTGTTCGTAAATCTTGGTTGCTACCTGCAGCCGGAACCGCCTTGATGGTTGGCTCATCCGTTTTGATTGCTGGTGTTTATCCAGGCGCCGTGCAGCAATTTCAGGTAAAGCCATCTGAATCAGCAAAAGAAGCGCCGTATATTCAACGAAATATTGACTCAACACGTGATGCCTTTGGTCTCTCTGGCGTTGAGATGAAGGATTATCAAGCAACGCTTTCAACCAACTCAGGACAACTCGCATCAGATGCGGCAACAATTGCAAATATTCGATTGATGGATCCAAATGTTTTGTCAGCAACTTTCCGCCAATTGCAACAGATCAAGCCTTATTACACCTTCCCTGAATCTCTCGATGTTGATCGCTACAAAGTAAATGGCGTGCAACGCGATACTGTAGTTGCCGTTCGCGAATTAAATATTGATGGAAACCCAAGTCGTAACTGGATTAACGATCACTTGGTTTACACACATGGTTTTGGTTTCGTTTCCGCATTCGGAAACACTGTTGACGCTGATGGAAAACCAAGTTTCTTGGTTGGCGACCTTCCACCAACTACCGGCCTAGGTAAATTTGAACCACGTATTTACTTTGGTGAGAACGTCCCTGATTACTCAATCATTGGTGGACCAAAGACTGATACTCCGGTCGAATTCGATTACCCAGATGATGCATCTGCAAACGGTCAAAAGAATTACACCTACACCGGTAAAGGTGGAGTTCCAATGGGTGTCTTGTTAAATAAGTTGCTCTTTGCAATTCAATACCAAGAACAACGCATCGTGCTTTCAAGCTTGATCAACTCTGAATCAAAGATTCTCTACAACCGTTCGCCTCGCGAACGCGTTGCCAAGGTTGCACCATGGCTAACGCTTGATGGAGATCCATACCCAGCAATTGTTGATGGCAAAGTTCAATGGATTATCGATGGCTACACAACCAGCGCCGGATATCCATATTCACAGACCACTTCACTTGGAACTGCAACCACTGATGCGCTAACCGCTAACTCAACATCGATTACTGCTCAGAGCAACCGCAATATCAACTACATCCGCAACTCAGTAAAAGCCACGGTTGACGCCTATGACGGCACTGTTGTTCTCTACCAATGGGATGACAAGGATCCAGTTCTAAAGACGTGGATGAAAGCATTCCCAAATACGGTGACACCAAAGAGCAAGATGTCTGATCAACTGCTTGAGCACATCCGCTACCCAGAAGATATGTTCCGCGTGCAACGCGACGTGCTTAGCTCGTATCACGTGAAAACAGCGGCTGCTTTCTACGGCGGACAAGATTTCTGGCGCGTGCCACGAGATCCTTCAACATTCGGTGCCAACGCAGGAGCGCAACCTCCGTATTACATGACAGTTGAAATGCCAGGAGCAAGTAAACCAACATTTGCGCTGACAACTCCATTTGTTCCACGCGGAGGCCGCGAGAATTTATCTGCCTTTGCAATGGTTGATTCCAACTACGGGCCGAATTACGGAAAAATTACCGTTCTACAACTTCCACGCAGCACAAACGTTGCCGGACCGTCACAAGTTGCATCTAACTTTGAAGCCAAACCAGAAGTTGCAAACTCGCTTTCCTTGTTGCGTCAAGGCGGATCAGATGTTGTGCTTGGAAACTTGCTGACACTTCCAGTCGGTGGCGGATTACTTTATGTTCAGCCGGTTTATGTGAAGGCAACTTCCAACTCTGCGGCTTATCCATTGCTACAGAAAGTGCTTGTCTCATTCGGAGATGTAATTGGTTATGACAGTTCGCTAAAGGGCGCATTGGATCAAGTATTTGGTGGAAACTCTGGAACATCATCATCTGGTGCACCAGTTACAACTACAACTAATAACGCATCTGCGGATCTAAAGTCAGCGTTACAAAACGCTAAGCAAGCACTTGCAGATGGAAATGCCGCACTTGCAAAGGGAGACTTTGCAGCATATGGCCGTGCACAAGATCGTTTGAAGGCAGCACTTGCTGCAGCGATTGCTGCTGAAGGACGTAAGTAAAGCGATTTGGCTATTACTTCACGACCCTTTAGACTGACACTTCCGACGCGGGGTGGAGCAGCTCGGTAGCTCGCTGGGCTCATAACCCAGAGGTCGTAGGTTCAAATCCTGCCCCCGCTACTAGAAATACAAAAGATTACAGAGGTCTTGTCATGGCTAGCCAAGTAACTACAAGCATCAAGATCAAGCATAAGGATCGCAACCGAAAGACCGTTTTCTTCCGCGGAATCCTGGCCTTCCCTGCAATGATTTTCATTGCAACGTTCGATCTAGCCTTCGAAACCGCCGGAGTAATTGCAGTCCCTACTCTTTTGGCCCTGCTCTTTCGCGGTAAATATCCAAGTTATGTACTGACTTTCAACCATGCCCTAGTTGAGCTATCAACACGTCTTGCTGCTTATGTATTAATTTTGAACGACAAGTACCCATCAATTGAATCAAACTCAAAGGTTGAAGTTGTATTCCCTGATGTAGATGGTGGAAAGAAGCTAAATCGCTGGCTACCTTTGGTTAAGTGGTTTTTAGCGATTCCGCATTACATCGTTGGTGCTGTGTATCTAGTTATCTCACTTGTTGTGACTGTCATTGCTTGGGTTCAAACATCAATTACCGGCCGATATCCAGAGTGGGCTGGCGAAATTGTTCATGGAACTATCGCTTATCTAAACCGCGTTCAGGGTTATATGTTGCTTCTTGTGACAGATAAGTACCCAACTTTTAAACTTAAGTAATTACTCGCGCTTTACTTTATTCGCAACGAGTTTGTAACTACAAATAGTGAACTAACTGCCATAGCGGCAGCCGCATACATCGGTGTTAATAAACCAGCAGCGGCTATTGGTAAACCAATTACATTGTAGGCAAATGCCCAACCCAGATTAGATTTAATGGTTGCCCATTGTCGTTAAAAGAGGTATTGAGAAGTATTGGAGTTCCAGTTAATTTGTAATATTCATCCAAAAGAATTGTAATCTCATAATTTAAATCACGATTAACTGTCTGAATTCTGCAAGTAT
>CAIJHZ010000148.1 GCA_903820565.1 uncultured Actinomycetes bacterium | reverse complement strand
GCTCATCCTGAGCTGCGTTCACGTCCAACGCGACCACACCCATTATTTATTGGTTTGATAGCAGCGGCGGTAGCAGCGAAAGGTTAATCATGATCGTCGGAGTTCCTAAGGAAATAAAGGTCCACGAATCACGAGTAGCCATTACTCCAGAAGGTGTCTCAGAGTTTGTACATGCTGGCCACACCGTCATTATTCAAGATAATGCTGGTATTGCATCAGCAATTACCAATGAAGAGTTCATACAAGCAGGGGCCTCAATCGTTACAGGTGCAGATGATGTGTGGCAAAAAGCCGATCTTGTTCTCAAAGTTAAGGAACCAATCGAGTCTGAGTATTCAAAGATGCGCAAGGGGCAAACTCTTTTTACCTACCTACATTTAGCAGCATCAAAAGCATGCACTGATGCGCTAGTTACTTCTGGAACAACTGCGATTGCCTATGAAACTGTTGAAGTAAATGGGACTCTGCCTTTGCTTGCACCTATGAGTGAGGTTGCGGGGCGTCTGGCCACACAAGTAGGCGCGACAGCGTTACAAAAGCCACATGGCGGGCGTGGAGTTCTACTTGGTGGAGTTCCTGGTGTTGCACCTGGTCGGGTTGTCGTAATTGGTGGGGGAGTTGCAGGATTAAACGCTGCCGTTATCGCACTTGGTATGGGCGCAGATGTCACTGTTTTTGATCGTTCCATTAACCGTTTGCAATTCATCGATACTGTTTATGGTGGCCGGATCAAAACACTTGTGGCATCAAAGCATGCAATTGAGCGAGAAGTGAAGCAAGCAGATTTAGTGATCGGTGCGGTTCTAGTTCATGGCGCAAAAGCCCCAAAGCTTGTTTCTAACGCACTTGTTGCGCAAATGAAAAGCGGATCAGTGTTAGTCGATATCGCAATTGATCAGGGCGGCTGTTTTGAGGATTCAAAACCAACTACACATGCAGAGCCGACTTATACGGTGCATAACTCTGTCTTTTACTGTGTTGCCAATATGCCAGGTGCCGTCCCTGTGGCATCGACCTATGCCTTAACTAATGCAACTTTGCCCTACGCACTCTCCCTTGCAAACAATGGCTGGAAAGTCGCCTGTGAAAAAGATCCTAACTTGGCAAAGGGACTAAATGTTCATGACGGTAAAATCTATTATTCGGCTGTAGCAGAAGCACATGGGTACCCAAGCGTTGAACTTTGATCTTGCCGCATCATCCTTTCTAAATCATTTACAGATTGAGAGAGGTTTAGCAGCCAATTCTATTGCTGCTTATCGAAGAGATTTGGCAAAGTTCGCCGTTTTCCTAAAGAGCAAACCGTTGACCGAAGTAAATCCTGAGACGATAACCGAGTTCGAGTCCTCGTTACGTGAAGCAAATCTATCGGTAGCAAGTATAAATAGGATTGATTCAACGCTTCGTTCTTTTTTTAAACACTTACAACAAGAGTATGGATATGCAGATCCAACTTTAGAGATTGCCCCGAAGAAATCCTCTAGACGTCTTCCAAAAGCGTTAACTATTGCTCAAATTGTTTCAATGATCGAGGCGGCATATCGAGAGGGCCAACCGATTACGATCCGCGATCAAGCCATGCTCGAGCTTTTATATAGCAGTGGTTCACGAGTCAGTGAATTAATTGGCATAAACCTGAACGACTTAAGCTCTGTTGAAACTGATGCGGGAATAATTACCACTTTGAAATTGCGCGGAAAAGGATCAAAGGAACGTATTGTTCCTTTGGGTTCATTTGCATCTAAAGCAATTGAGAATTACATGACGAGGGTGAGACCAGATTTAGCAGCAAAGAGTTCCAAGACAACTTCAGCTTTATTTCTCAACTCTAGAGGTTCTAGAATTTCTAGACAGTCTGCTTGGCAGATGGTTTTAGATGCCGCAGAGGCTGCAGGAGTTACCGAACATGTTTCACCACACGTTTTTAGACATTCATATGCAACACATTTGTTAGATGGCGGAGCAGACATTCGTGTTGTTCAGGAGCTATTGGGACATGCATCGGTTACAACAACGCAGATATACACGCTAATTACTATCGATAAAGTGCGGGAAAGTTATTCAATGGCTCATCCAAGAGCCAAGTAAATTTCTTATAGACCGCGCAAGCGACGCGCTAAAATACTCTGATCACCCTTTGCTTCAAGATCGGCAATGATCACTGCAATTGATTCACGAACGATGCGTCCACGATCTACCGCAAGACCTAAGTCACCACGTAGTTGTAGTCGTGCTTGATCAAGATCAAAGAGTTCATCTGGTGAAAGATAGACAGTGATTTTCTCATCATGTCGTTCACGTCCTGAAGGAGAGCGATCAACAGTTGTTACTCGACGACGCGCAATCGTGCGAACACCTTTTTTAGATGATGGTGCTTTAGGTGTTGCAATTGCAGGTGCAACCAATGGGGCCACGTGATCTGGAATCGACTGTGTAGGTACTGCACTTAGTGCTGGAGCTGTCGAACGGAAAAGTTCATCAGCACCTGGAAGGTTTGCTCTGCGGGTCATCGTGCGCCTCCTCTGGCGATAAGTTCTCGTGCTAAACGTCGATATGAAGCTGCTCCACCTGATGATGTTGCATAGGTTGTAATCGGTTCTCCAACCACAGTTGTTTCAGGAAAGCGAATTGTCTTTGCAATGATTGTTTCGAAAACATCTTCAGGGAATTGTTCAAGAATACGCTCTAGAACCTGGCGATTATGGGATGTTTTTTTGTCATACATCGTTGCGAGAATTCCGATGAGTCGTAGATTAGGGTTCAAGAAATTCTTAACTTTATCTAAGTTTCCTTTTAGCTCGATGAATCCGTGAAGCGCAAAGTACTCACACTGCATCGGAACAATAACTTCATCAGATGCAACAAGGGCGTTAATTGTTAACTGCCCCATAGTTGGCTGGCAGTCAATAAGAATCACGTCGTAATAATCGCGAAGAGGAGCTAATGCGCGCTTCAGGTATTGCTGTCCACCGATTTCGGCACCAAGTGTTGTTTCAGCCGTTCCCAAATCGCGGTTGGCTGGTAGGAAATCCAATCCCGCTACTGAAGATTTCAAGACAATGTCATCTACATTTGCTGTTGGTGTCATCAACGCGTAATACACAGTTTGTTCTAGAGGCAGAGAATGCGCATTGACCCCGAGACCTAGTGACAGTCCACCTTGCGGGTCGAAGTCGACCAATAGAACGCGACGCCCCAACTCGGCTAGTGCTGCGCCTAAGTTAATGGTGCTCGTCGTCTTTCCAACTCCACCTTTTTGATTGAAGATAGAGATGACCTTGGCATTTCCGTGATCTGTTAAAGCAGCAGGTGTTGGAAAGTTTTGTGCAGCCTTGCCTAGCAAGGTCGATGTGGTTGCCACATCTTCAGCAATTGTCGATTTAGCGTTCAATAGTCAAACCTCTTTCCTGATATACGCGGGAGCCTATGCGTTACACAGAAAACAGGCAAGCGTGAAGTAGGGTGCCACCGTGGGAATTACAGAGCTAGACGCTACAGATCAAGTTTCCGTTGAGGCGGCAACTGATGTAAACGCATCCTCAGATGGATTTTCTGTACACCTCTCGAACTTTGATGGTCCTTTCGATCTTCTGCTTCAGCTCATTTCCCGACACAAGATGGATGTCACTGAAGTTTCTTTGAGCATGGTGACAGATGAGTTCATTTCCTTCATCCGAGCCCTTGAAGCCTCGGGGGAAGGTTGGGAGCTAGATCAGGCGACAGAGTTTTTGGTCGTTGCAGCCACCTTGCTCGATCTCAAGGCAGCCCGGCTGCTCCCTTCAGGTGATGTTGAGGATGAAGAGGACTTGGCACTTCTTGAAGCCCGCGACCTTTTATTCGCCCGTTTGTTGCAGTACCGAGCCTTCAAGGAAATTGCAGCGACCTTTAGCGAGCGCATTGCAGCAGCGGACAAGTCATTTGCCCGTGTCGTAGCACTTGACCCAGCTCTAGCAGCGCTGCTTCCTGAGGTTCTGATCGGGGTAGGTGCGGCGCGCTTTGCCGCCATCGCTGAGCGTGTTTTAACACCCAAGATTGCCCCTGTAGTAGCTGTGCAGCACCTCCATATGGCCCTTGTGAGCGTTGCAGAGGAGTCAAAGATGGTGGTCGAGGCTCTGCGTCATTCAAAGAGCTTGAGCTTTAGAAACCTGATTGCCGATGCTGACAGTACCTTGGTGATTGTGGCTCGATTCTTGGCCCTGTTGGACCTGTATCGCCAAGGCGTTCTGCGCTTTGATCAAGTCATTGCCTTGGGGGAGCTTCAGATTAGCTGGACCGGAAGCCTTGAAGGCGAGGTCGAAATCACCGATGAGTTTGATATTCCCGTAGTTTTAGAGATGGATGACTCGACAGAAAGTAGCGAAAATGTCTAATGTAGAAGTTGAACGTTCGATAGAAGCGATCCTCATGGTGGTTGATGAACCGGTGACCGAGATTATCTTGGCGCAGGTACTGGAGCGTCCCGTCGAAGAGATCGAAACCGCGCTGGCCACTCTGGAGGGGAGTTACGAGGAGCGTGGATTTTCCCTGCGCAAGATCAATGGGGGATGGCGCTTTTATAGCCACCCAAACTATTCGTCAGTTGTAGAGAAGTTTGTTTTGGATGGCCAGCAGTCGCGATTAACCCAGGCGGCGCTTGAAACCTTGTCAGTGATTGCCTATCGCCAACCCGTTTCACGAGCTCGAGTATCTGCAATCAGAGGTGTGAATGTTGAGGCTGTTATGAAGACTCTTATCACTCGCGGCTTGGTTGAGGAATCTGGGGTAGAGCATGAAACGGGTGCGATCTTGTATAAGACCACAAGTTACTTCCTGGAGCGCCTTGGTTTGAACTCACTTGAAGATCTCCCTGCATTGGCTCCATATCTGCCCGACCTAGATGGCCTGGACGAGATTCTCGATTCGCTTACTGACTGACCTTTCCGCTACCCTTACCTCCTGACTGTCGGGAGGATAGCCATGGCCCAAATGAGGCTTAACAAGATAATCGCAGATGCCGGTATTACTAGCCGTCGCGGAGCCGATGAATTAATCGAAGATGGCCGTGTAGCCGTCAATGGAATCGTTGTTCGAGAGATGGGTAGTAAGTTCGACCCTGAAACTGATCAAGTAATGGTTGATGGTGAGACAATCAAGCGAACATTGACTAAGTCTTACCTTGCACTCCATAAACCTAAAGGTGTTTTGTCTACGATGTTTGACCCAGAAGGTCGACCATCCCTGGATGACTTCATCGATCTGCGCAAGGAGCGGTTATTCCATGTGGGCCGCTTGGATAAAGACTCGGAGGGCCTAATTTTGCTCACAAATGATGGGGACTTGACCTTTCGCGCCACGCATCCATCCTTTGGACTCGAAAAGACGTACATCATCGAATTCGACGGGATTCTTCCTACTGGGGTCGACAAGGTTCTCTTAAAGGGTGTTGAGCTCGAAGATGGAATGGGTCGTGTTTTGACTTTCAAACAGCTTTCACCAAGGTGGATTGAGGTCTCAATCCATGAGGGGCGATATCACATTATTCGTCGTCTTATGGAGGCCGTTGGGGTAGATGTCCTTCGATTGATCCGAACCAAGTTTGGTCCGATCTCTTTAGGGGATACTCCTGAAGGGCGATGGCGAGACCTCAATGACGGAGAGTTGATGAATCTACGAAAGGCTTTAGATATTTAACTGTTTTACTATAAATAGATAATACGACAAATAACTGTTTATTGTTTTATCGATATAACAAAACGCAATAGCAATTTATCGATAAATCTGTTGCTCAGAAAGGGTCTTTGGTGACGATAAGTCGATAATCAGGTTCCGATAAAGCCTGATCGAGGAGAATGCATAAGCAGATGAAATGTAGTAAAAATGTTTGATAGTTAAATAGTTTTATCGACTAAAGAGTTCTTAAATGAACGCTAAAAATGACCAAGAAAGGTACCCTTATCTCATGGCATTACGCGCTATCCGTGGAGCAATTCAAGTTGAGGCAAACACAGCAGCTGACATTGCCGCTGGTGTTAAGGAACTTATTGCTGCGATTTTAGAGTCCAATGAACTCACACCCTCGGATGTTATCTCTGTCTTTTTCACAAGCACGGCAGATCTAGACGCGGCTTTCCCAGCTGCAGCATGCCGCGAGATGGGTTTTGCTAATGTTCCTCTCATCGGATCGGTTGAAGTATCTGTCCCAGGTGCCCTGAATCGAACGGTGCGAGCGATGCTCCATGTTGAAACCGGCAGAACTCCTGAGCAAATCTCCCACATTTACCTGCACGGAGCAGCCTCACTTCGCAGAGATATCGCCCAATAATGCTCCGCAAAGTCCGCATAGTTGGCTCCGGATTGATCGGCACCTCAATCGGTTTGGGCTTAGTCCAACAAGGAATCGCGGTCGAGATGGTCGACTCTGATTCCTTCGCCCAAGCATTGGCCGAGGACCTGACTGGTGGGGTAGTAGTTGCCGATCCCGAGCTAGTTGTCTTCGCCCTGCCCACTTCCGCTCTATCCCAGGTGATTAAGAGTGAGATTGCTATAAACCCACAGTCGACATTTATGGATGTAGGAAGCGTTAAAAGTGAAGTTGTACTGCAGATTGAGACATTTCCAGGTCTTTCCACAAGGTTTTTGCCTACCCACCCGATGGCAGGGCGTGAAATTGGCGGAGCAGGCTCTGCTAGGGCCGATCTATTCCAAGGACGTAGTTGGATACTTACGCCTGAGGCCAACTGCGCGCCGGAGTCGAAGAATCTAGTTCTAGATCTGATTAGCTCCCTAGGCGCGACACCCATAGAGCTATCAGCCCGCGACCATGACGCTGCTGTAGCAAAGATTTCACATCTGCCACAGATAGCCGCTTCTTTAGTGGCTAAGCAACTAACTGGCACGCCAGCAGAGTGGATGGAGCTAGCAGGCCAGGGTCTTCGAGACACAACGCGTATTGCAGGTTCAGATGAGAAGTTATGGAAAGAGATTATTTATAGCAATCGAAGTGAGATTTCTGAATTACTTATAAGTCTACAAAACGATCTAACACAGATGATTGCAGCCCTCGATGATCCAGCCAAGATTGCAGAGCTAATTGCTGCAGGCCGCGAAGGTAAGGCCATGATTCCTGGAAAACATGGCGGTAAAGCTCGTGAATACAGTTACTTACCGATTGTTATTGACGATAAGCCCGGCCAACTGGGTGCGATATTTAATGAATGCGCTGCAATGGAAGTCAACGTCGAAGATTTAAATATTGAGCATTCACCTGGACAACAAAGTGCCTTAATAACGTTGTCATTATCTGCACTCGATGCTGAAAAATTATCTGCACACCTAACCTCGATCGGATGGAACGTCCATCCGGTCCGTAAATAGAAGTAGGCTCAGTACATGGGCATAATCGTTGCAATTGATGGCCCGAGTGGCGCAGGTAAATCAAGCACAGCAAAAGCGATTGCGGTTCGTGCTGGTTGGAATTATTTAGATACTGGTGCGCTTTATCGTGCTGTCACTTGGCTTGCTCTCGAACACAAATGTGAAGAAGCGTTTTCAATTTTGCAAGCCATAAAAGATCATCCAATTAGATTTGATTCAGATCCACAGTCTCCCAATGTTTATGCAGGAGAAACGCAAATTACACATGCTATCCGTGGCACATCTGTAACAGAGAATGTTTCTCGCATTAGCGCAATCCCTGAGATTCGACATGAACTCATGAAGTTGCAGCACCACATCATTGATTCTTCCGAACGCGGAATTGTTGTTGAAGGACGCGATATCGGAACAGTCGTTGCACCTGAAGCTGGTTTAAAGATTTACTTGACTGCAGACTTAGATGCCCGCGCAGTACGACGTGAGAATGAAACCGAGGATAAGAGTGTCGACGTCAGGACATCTTTAGATATTCGCGATGTTGTTGATTCGACTCGAACTGTTTCACCATTAACAATGGCGGCTGATGCAGTAGAAGTTGACTCAACCTACTTAGATCTTGATGAAACTATTGAGCGCATATGGGAGCTTTTAAAGAAGCGTAATTTATTGGGTTTGCCCATAGTCGCAATCTTGGGTCGTCCAAACGTAGGTAAATCAACATTAATTAATCGCTTTCTGGGTCGACGAGAAGCAATTGTTGAAGATACTCCAGGTGTTACACGAGATCGTGTTCAGTATGAATGTGAATGGGGCGGACGACGTTTCATCATCATGGATACCGGTGGTTGGGAATCAAAACCGGATGGAATTTCTGTGCAAGTGAGTGCTGGTTCAGAACTTGCTATGCATGAGGCTGATGTTTTGGCCTTCGTGGTCGATGCACAAGTTGGAGCCTTAGATGAAGACGACACATTGGTGCAGCATTTGCGCAAGGAAAAGAAGCCAACAATTTTGATTGGTAACAAAGTTGATGGAGAACGTGAAGAAGCTGAGGCACATGGATTGTGGAGTCTTGGTCTGGGAGAGCCACGTTTTGTTTCAGCCTTACACGGACGTGGAAGTGGCGATTTGTTAGATCATATTGTCGCGGTATTACCTGAAGTTGGTCGTGCACAAAATCAAGATGGTTATCGAAAAGTTGCTTTGATCGGCCGACCTAATGTTGGTAAATCTTCCTTATTCAATGCCATCGCTGGAGAATCTCTTTCAATTGTTGATGATTCTGCTGGAACAACCCGAGATCCAGTGGACTCCTTACTTTCATTTGGTGGATCAACATGGAGATTTATCGATACCGCTGGTTTGAAAAAGCGGGCTAATCAAGATTCAGGAACTGATTACTACGCATCTTTGCGAACTGCGACTGCACTAGAGCGTTGCGAAGTTGCCGTAGTTGTTTTAGATGCATCAGAACCAATCACAGAACAAGATTTGCGAGTCATCACCATGGTTGAAGAAGCTGGTAAGGCAATGGTGATTGTGATGAATAAATGGGATTTAGTTGATGAAGATCGGCGCAATCAATTAGATCGCGAAATCGATCGACATCTAGATCAGGTTGAATGGGCGCAGCGAGTTAACATCGCGGCAAAGACTGGCTGGCACCGCGACCGCTTAGCCCCAGCACTTCGCACAGCATTAGATAGTTGGGAGCGACGAGTACCAACTGCAAAACTCAATTCATTCTTGGGAGCACTCATCGGGGCAACTCCGCCGCCGGTACGTGGCGGAAAGCAGCCAAAGGTTTATTACGCCACTCAGGCAGGTATTGCGCCTCCTAAGTTTGTGGTGTTCTCTAGCGGTTGGATTGAAGCTTCCTATCGACGCTTTATTGAGCGTCGATTACGTGAAGAGTTCAAATTCCCAGGTACACCTGTTCAGGTGGCGGTTAGAGTCAAGGAGCGCGATAAGGAATGAAGGCTTCAGTGATCAGCGTTCCTAACGCTCTCACCTTTCTACGTTTCCTTGGTATTCCTCTCTTCATCTACCTGACCTTGAATCTAGAAGCAGATGGTTGGGCAATAGTTGTCCTAGCCATTGGGGGAGCAACTGATTATTTCGATGGCAAATTAGCTAGAGCCTGGAATCAAACCTCGCGCTTGGGAGAATTGGCTGATCCTGCTATCGATCGCCTTTACATCCTGGCCATTCTTATCGTCTTCCTCATCCGAGACATACTCCCATTGTGGATGATTGTGATCATCATTGGTCGAGACATTGCGCTGGGATTAATTACAGTTGTGATGAATCGGAAAGGGATCCCACCGTTCACGGTTACATATTTAGGAAAGGCTGCGACATTTAATTTGATGTACGCCTTTCCGTTTCTTTTGTTAGCCCAATCAGATGGCTCGCTGGGAACAGCGGCATTTGTACTGGGGTGGAGTTTTGCCATCTGGGGGATTGCCCTCTACATTTCGACTGGTATTAGTTACGCGCGCCGAGGCCTTTGGCAGATTAGAGGAACCCATGTCATCAATTCCAAATGAGTTGTCGTATACAAGGGAACACGAGTGGGTTTCATCTGTTGATTTAGTTTTCACTATGGGAATCACTGATTACGCGCAAGCCGCGTTAGGTGACATTGTTTATGTTCAACTTCCTAAAGTTGGCGAATCAGTCGTCGCTGGAAAAGTGTGCGGCGAAGTTGAATCAACAAAGAGTGTTTCAGATATTTATGCACCGGTCACTGGGACAATTGTTGCGATCAATGACGCATTATCTAATTCACCAGAAACAATCAACTCGGATGCATATGGCGGAGGCTGGTTGGCCAAGATTGAGGTTGTTTCAGCGCCTTCTGACCTTCTAACAGCTGCCCAATACGCAGAGATTACCGCTTGACCTTATTCGTCTAACTCTCTAGTGTCACCCTTAAGTTGACGGTGAGGAGGTAGAGATGATGGCTGCAGAACAATCGCAGAATGAGTTAACTACCACCCTGCATCTTGGAGTTCGCGAAGTAAGCAATTCCCCTGCTAACTATCTCGAGGAACAATTGGCATTAATGTCGTCAGAAGATCGCGCAGTTCTCGCCGAGATTCAAGGATCGAATGGTGAGAAGGCGATGATCGTCATTGCTCGTGGACCTCAAAAAGGTTCGCGATTTTTGGTTACTGCCGAGGGCGTACATATCGGTCGTTCTGGACAATGCGCCATCTTTTTGGATGACATTACTGTCTCTAGAACTCACGCAGCAATTGAAAAGAGCGGCGGAAATTTTGTACTTAAGGATGCGGGATCGCTTAACGGCACCTACATCAACAATGTTTCGGTTACAGAACACTCGCTTGTTTCAGGCGATGAGTTCCAAATCGGCAAGTTCCATTTACTTTTTATCGGCTCGAACAAATAAATATTTAGACACAAAGAAACTAGGGGAGTAGTCATGGCCGTACCAGCACGCGCGTACTTAAGCATCGGTGAAGTTCTGAACCGTTTGCGAGGAGACTTTGCAGATATCACTATTTCAAAGATTCGCTTCCTTGAATCCGAAGGATTGATCGAACCGCAACGTACGCCCTCTGGTTATCGAAAGTTCACGAGCTCTGACTTAGAGCGTTTGCGATATGTACTTTTGGCACAACGTGATCAGTACCTTCCCTTAAAGGTGATCAAAGACAACCTGGATGCAATTGATCGTGGCTTACAACCAGCAGCAGCGGGATCTGTAGCTCGGCCGAATATCGGTTTAGCAACTATCGATGGGGAGATGGCTCCTAGTGCTTTCGGTGAAGTTAGTGAGATGCGCCTATCACGCGAAGAGTTATTAAAAAATAGTGGATTAGCTGAAGAGCACTTAGTTGAACTAGAAGGTTATGGACTGATCGCACCTCGTGGTCGCCACTACGACGGAGATGCACTTGCCATTGCGAAGGCTGTTACTGAAATGGGTGGTTTCGGAATCGAAGCGCGTCATTTGCGTTCCTTTAAATCAGCCGCAGATCGTGAAATCGGTTTAATCGAACAGGTGATTACTCCATTGACTCGTCAGAAGAGCGCTGAATCAAAGGCGCGAGCCGAAGAAGTTCAGAAGGAGATTGCATCTCTTTCAATCCGCCTGCACGCAGCACTTGTTCGCGGCGGACTTAATCGACTTCGCTAGCAAGAGCTTGATCTCATGCTAATTCCAATGGAGGTCATCGGCGTTCGCGTTGAAATGCCATCTAACCAACCGATTGTTCTGCTCAAAGAAATAGATGGCTCTAGATTCCTACCGATTTGGGTCGGAGCGGTTGAAGCAACAGCTATTGCCTTTGCCCAACAAGGTGTTGAACCGCCTCGTCCATTGACTCACGATTTAATGAACAACCTGTTAGATCTTCTTGATGCAACCCTGACAGCGGTCCACATGACTGAGATTAAGGATGGCATTTTCTATGCGACGATGCTTCTTAGGGATTCGAGCGGGGGACAGTTGACACTTTCAGCTCGACCATCGGATGCCGTAGCGCTGGCGCTTAGAAGCCATAGCAATATTTTGGCCACCCAAGAGCTACTCGATGAGATCGGAATTGAGATTCCTCAGGGCGATGGCGAGAACCAAGAGGTAGAGAAATTCCGAGAATTCCTTGATCAGATCAATCCTGAAGACTTTGTAGGGTAGTCCAAACCCTCAACCTAAAGTAGAGGTTTGGGTCGTGTCGGTTCTAGGCAACTTGGCTCGGCGGGTTTACATTTATCCCACTCCCCAAGAGAAATGAGCCATTCCCCGTGAGCCCAGAAGAGCTAGAGATCGGCTATAGAGGCGCTACTGCTTGTTCTGCAGCAGGAATTACATATCGCCAATTAGATTATTGGGCTCGTACTGGATTAGTTGAACCAGGGATTCGTACCGCGAGTGGTTCGGGAACGCAACGCCTCTATGGCTTTCGTGACATCTTGGTGTTAAAGATAGTCAAGCGATTATTAGATGCTGGTGTATCTCTTCAAAATATTCGGACAGCTGTTGATCATCTTCGTAGCAGAGGTGTCACGGATTTGGAAAGAATTACGTTGATGAGTGATGGTGCATCGATTTATGAATGCTCAAGTCCAGATGAAATCATTGACCTTTTGCAAGGCGGTCAAGGTGTCTTTGGAATAGCCGTTGGCAAGGTCTGGCACGAGGTTGAAGGCTCTCTATCTGTACTGCAAGGTGAAATTAATGGCCAGGTGGTAGGTGGCCAAGATAACGATGAACTCTCGTTGCGTAGAAAGAGCAAAGGCGCTTAATCTCCCTTATTCTTCACTCCTGCACTCGCACTTCTAGGCGAGAGGCTTAGAACAGGATGAGAGATAGCGATGAGTCGTTCCTTTGAGGATCGCCATATTGGTCCGACCTCGGCGGATGAAGCAACGATGTTGCAAGCGTTGGGCTATTCAGATCTAGATTCATTCATCAAAGATGTTGTCCCGTCTAATATCGCTATTAAGGGTGTCATCGAAGGCGCTATTGATAGCGGAAAAAGTGAAGTTGAAGTATTTGCAGAATTGCGATCAATCGCATCTGAAAATAAAGTTTTCTCTTCTCTCATCGGAACTGGCTATTACGGAACGATCGTTCCACCGGTTATCAAAAGAAATGTATTGGAAAATCCATCCTGGTACACCGCATACACCCCGTATCAACCTGAAATCTCACAAGGTCGTCTAGAAGCACTGTTTGCTTTCCAAACAATGGTGTGCGAGTTAACGGCGCTAAATATTTCTAATGCTTCAATGCTTGATGAGAGCACCGCTGCTGCAGAGGCTATGACCCTTGCACGTCGTGCTTCTAAGTTAAGTGATGACGCAGTGTTTTTGATCGAAGAACATGTGCATCCACAGACCAAAGCTGTAGTTCTTACCCGCGCAAAGCCACTTGGAATTACAGTAGTTGAGATTGATTCTGGTCATGTTGCTCGCGATGGATACGACGGTGAATTCTTTGGAGCACTGTTGCAGTATCCAGACACAACTGGAACTGTGATTGATTACTCCGCATTTGCAGATTATGCGCACTCGCGTGATGCACTTGTTATTGCAGCAACAGATCTTCTGGCTTTAACTGTGCTCAAGGCTCCGGGGGAGTGGGGTGCTGATATTGCTGTTGGAACAGCTCAGCGCTTTGGTGTACCTATGGGATTTGGCGGACCACACGCCGGTTTCTTAGCTGTGCGCTCAGGATTAGAGCGATCTATGCCGGGTCGTTTAGTTGGTCAAAGCATTGATGCAACCGGAAAGCCGGCATTTCGTTTAGCGTTACAAACGCGCGAACAACATATTCGTCGTGATAAAGCAACTTCAAATATTTGTACCGCTCAAGTACTACTTGCCAACATGAGTGCCTTCTATGCGATGTGGCATGGACCAGCAGGTCTTCGAGAAATTGCAGAGAGAGTAAATGGATTCGCCGCACGCCTTCAGGCAGCAACTAGGAATCATGAAAACGTTGTCTTTGACACTGTTCATGTGGTTGTTGACAACGCACAAGAGATTCATGACAAGGCAGTTGCTGAAGGTATTAACTTCAGAAAAGTTAGCGCAACCGAGTTGCGAATTTCCTTTGATGAGGAAACAACGGAGGAACTCTTTGGGCAAGTTCTCTCAATTTTAGGCGTCAAGGATGATGCGGGGGAGAAGATTCCCACGAAGTTCCAGCGAACTAGTAAGTACCTTACTCATCCTGTTTTCAACACCAATCACAGCGAAACAGCAATGATGCGCTACCTGCGCAATTTGGCAGATAAGGATTTAGCACTAGACCGCACCATGATTCCTTTAGGTTCTTGCACCATGAAGTTGAACTCCGTAACAGAAATGGAAGCAGTAACCTGGCCGGAGTTTGCATCCTTACACCCATTTGCACCGGCGGAACAGAATCTTGGTACGCGCAAGCTGATACAGCAGTTATCAGATTGGTTAGTAGCAATTACTGGTTATGACGCAGTTTCGCTGCAACCAAATGCAGGTAGTCAGGGGGAGTTTGCAGGGCTTCTTGCTATTCGTAATTACCATGATTCACGCGGAGACCAGAGTAGAAATATCTGTTTGATCCCATCTAGTGCTCACGGAACAAACGCTGCTTCTGCTGTTATGGCTGGCATGAAGGTCGTAGTTATCGATTGTGATGACAATGGAAACGTTTCGGTAGCTGACATCAAGGCGAAAATAGCCGAACATGGAAACACCATTGCGGCTCTGATGATTACATACCCATCAACACACGGAGTTTTTGAAACTGCGGTCTCTGAAATTTGCGGACTAATCCATGAAGCAGGTGGTCAGGTATATGTCGATGGCGCGAATTTGAATGCGCTAGTTGGTGTTGCGCAACCTGGAAAATTTGGTGCAGATGTTTCTCACCTTAATCTTCACAAGACTTTTGCAATTCCACATGGTGGAGGAGGTCCAGGAGTAGGTCCTGTTATTGCGCGTGCGCATTTGGCACCGTTCTTGCCTAACCACCCGATGGATCCATCAGCTGGACCAACAACTGGTCCTGGACCAATTTCAGGTGCACCCTTTGGTTCTGCCAGTATTTTGCCTATCTCGTGGGCATACATTCGATTGCTGGGGGGAGAAGGGCTAACTCATTCAACTCAGGTTGCGATCTTGTCAGCCAATTACATGGCAGCTCGACTCCAGGATTCTTATCCAGTTCTCTACACTGGTGCTAATGGTCGCGTTGCCCATGAATGCATCCTTGATATTCGAGGATTGACTAAAGATTCTGGCGTGAGTGTTGATGACATTGCCAAGCGTCTGATGGATTACGGCTTTCACGCGCCAACGATGTCATTTCCGGTTGCTGGAACATTAATGATTGAACCTACGGAGTCAGAGGACATTAGAGAGATCCACCGTTTCATAGACGCCATGATTTCGATTAGAGCTGAGATCCAAGAGGTCATTGATGGAAAGCTCACAATCGAGGCTTCAGCCTTGCGCCATGCGCCCCATACAGCCCTTTCTGTTGTTACAAGCCAGTGGGAGCGGGAATACAGCCGCGAAAAAGGCGGATACCCGGTTGTATTGGACGGTCTAGTAGTGGGTGAATCTATTGGATCTCGGATTAAGTATTGGCCGCCAGTTGGTCGCATTGATGGTGCCCATGGAGACCGAAATCTTGTCTGTGCCTGCACGCCGATGGATGATTATCGTTAGTGGGGCACAACGTAGGCTTGTTTAGATTGTTCTTACTTTACATAATGTAACTTATCGGCGTTCTTCACGTAAGCGTCGAGCGCTGAGAAGTAGCCAAAAAAGCATCCCTCCGGTGGTCCAGTTTCCGAGTCTATCGTTCATAGATTGCTGCTCAATTAATCCAACTGTTGCAGTCAAGTGCTCCGATGTTGCTATTGATGTTTGTTGAAGAACTTTTCCTCTGTAATCAATGACAGCCGAATATCCGATTGTCGACACAGACAGAGTATTCCTGGCATGTTCAATAGCTCGCACTCTAGTTATCGACAATTGTTGGGCACTTTCGGGTGATTTTCCAAAGGTTGCGCTATTGGTTTGCACTACAAGTAGATTTGAATTGTTGGCACCATCATGCACAATCTGATCATCTAATAGCTCAAAGCAGATTATGGGCGCGATTTTTGCCGCACCAATGGTGAATATCTTTCCTTGATCACCTGGTGAAAAATCAGTAACTCGGGCAACTAGCGATGAGACCTTTGAGGCGATGTAACGCAGCGGAATATATTCGCCAAAGGGTGTGAGATGTTGTTTCACATATATTTCTTGCGTTGTATCACCCCAGAGTATTGAGGTATTTAACAGTTTCTCACCTTTTCCGACAACCGCTCCGATGATCAATGGTTGGTTGAAGTCTTGTAATTGATTGAATACTTCCGGATTTCTGAAGGGATCTACATCGACCGAGTTTTCTGGCCACACTATAAAGTCGATCTTTTCGTTATTCGCAATCGCTTTCTTCGTTTCTAAAACATGATTGTTGAAAACTGCTTGTGCTCTTGAGTTAAAATCTAAACCTAATTGCGGAATATTACCTTGGATCAAAAGCGCCGTTGAGTCAGCCTTGGAAACAATATTGTTTGGAATCAAAAGCAATAAGACAGGAGCAAGAAGAAAAGGTCTAACTTTTGCGGTAGTTAGATAAAAAATAAATGCACCGATCGATACGGTAAGAGCTGAGAGCGCTATGGCTCCCCCTCGTGATGCAATTTGTGCATATGGCGCATCAGGCTGCGAATACGCCAACCGCGTCCAACCAAAACCACCAAAAGGAAAGTGATTACGAAACTCCTCTAAGGTAATGAAAATAAGTGGATAGGAAGCGATCCCCCAACGCCCAATCATTGCTAAAGGGATATAGAAAAAAGCTAACCCAACCGCCAAAATAATCCATGGCGTGGAACCAACAAATGTACTGGTCCAGTGCAGTGTGAGTAGGTTAAAGGTAAGCCCAAAAAGGAATGCAGATAGTTTTCTGTTGTCAGTTCTTGAAATTGCATACATATGTACCGCTATAGCAAGCGGAGCCAGCCACCACTTCCCCACTGGTTCGAAGGCACAACTGAGCAGTGCTCCAGATAGGATCGATAGCAGCGCATTAACAAACACCAAATCACCAATCTAGAGCACTAATGAGTCGATCGACACTTGCACCAAGCCCATAGCGTTCTTTGAATTGATAAATCTGAGATAAATCACCAGGGCTCTTGGGCATGGCCAAATCAACTTTTGGTAGGGGTGCATCTCGTGCAACGCGTACCAATTTTGGGGCAATCTTCAAATAATCAGCACCTGCGATGATTTTCTTAGCCAGCGCAGGCGGTAAGGAATCATGTCCCGAATTAGCTCCGTGTAGAGCCTCTTCAACAGAAGCAAAATTATTAGCAATAACGGCGGCGCCCTTTTCGCCTATTCCTTTTACTCCAGGTAATCCGTCGGAAGGATCTCCGCGGAACATCGCAAAAAGATCATAACGATCACCAGGTATTGCATATTTGTCTTGAACGTATTTAATGTCCACTAAATCGTGTTGAGAAATTCCTTTAGCTAAGTAAACAACCTTAATGTCCCGTTTGTCGTCAACCATCTGAAACAAATCACGATCACCAGTAACAATTCGTATGGGACCCTTTTGTATTTCGGCATAGGTTGCCATTACATCGTCAGCTTCGTAATCATCCACACCCACGACAGGTATACCGAACAAATCCAGCAAATCTAAAAGAATCGGAATTTGGGGTGTGAGTGTCTCTGGCTCCTCTTCTTCCTCGCCCTCTTCTTCCAAGCGATTTGCTTTATATGCGGGAAAAATATCAACGCGCCAACTAGGACGCCAATCGCCATCTAGACAAGCAACTAAACGATCTGGTTTATAGACATTGATGAGTCGGGCGGTCATGTCTATATAACCTCGAATAGCATTGACTGAAGTTCCATCCGGTGCCAATAGAGTGTCAGGCATTCCGTAATACGCGCGATACCAAAGAGAAGCGCTGTCTAGGAGCATTAAGGTCATATTTCCCCCATTAGATAAGCGACGACACCGCGATCTATGCGCTTTGTTGCATCCCTGCACACTGGACGTAATTTATCGCTAGCCCCAGCTATTTGATTGAGTAGGTCAGTTAACTGTTTTGTCGAACGGACAAAGTCACCTACAGACATATCCGTTCCTTTCAAAACATTATTGAGGGAATTGCCACTCGCCCATTTGTAAGAGATGAAACAGAATCCCGCATCAGGTTCTCGCTGTGTTTTAACTCCAAAATTACTTTCTATTTCTTCTAACGCCGCCCACAGCGAAACAATTTCTGTGATTGTTGATTGTACTTTCTGGCTAGGCATTTTTGGCGCCAAATTTTCGGCAGAACGTGACTCAAAAATCATGCACGAAACGACTGACAATAGTTCGGCGGCGTTTAGGTCGTCCAATAATCCTCTACGGATTGACTCAGTCAATAAAAGATCTGACTCTGCATAGATCTTGGTCAGAATCTTTCCTTGTGCAGTTGGTTTTTCTCCTTCGATGTACTGCAAATGATCTAACACTCGACAAATTTGATCAAAAGTTTTAGCGATTACGTTCGTTCGACTTTCTACACGAATCGTAAGTCCATCATTTTCTCGGGTTAGCCGTCCTGCCCGTTCTGCCAGTCGCGCGTGATCTTCTCGTTCTGCGCATCCATGGGAGGGATGGTTCTTCATTCCTTTACGCAAATCTGCAAGTTCGCTTTCTAGATGCCCACGTTGTCTATTATAAAATGTCTTACGTTGGTCGCGACGACTCAAAAGAACTTCTACCTCTTTGATAGATCTACGTAGCCGAGCATATTCTGCAAAATCGCCTAAGTGACATGTTGAATCGCTCAGCAATTCTTCGATCGCGGATTCATTCTTTCGTATTTGTCGAGTGAGACCAACAACGGCGCGATCAGCTTGGAATTGGGCAAAGGAAGATTCAAGGGAACGGCGGGCGCGTTCGCGTC